>JACMKU010000198.1 GCA_014379965.1 Chitinophagaceae bacterium | reverse complement strand
CCATTATGTGGAAATGGCATGAGCATGGCACTTCATGCGAGTAAGCTTGCCGCGATCCAGGTGGCTAGGTTTCTACAAGGTAATATCGATAGGACAACGATGGAGCGAGAATATAGTATGCAGTGGCAAAGCCAATTTGCAAAAAGATTGAGAATGGGAAGGATGATACAGCGGATGTTTGGAAGCGAGGCGCTAACCAATGCCCTTATTAATGTGACGCGTCGAAGTCCAACTTTGGTCAACTATCTCGTGAAACAAACACACGGCGCACCTTTTTAACGAGGCACACGAACCATCTTCTTTTCCCGTGTGAGCACCTTCCAGAAAATCCAGACGCTGAGAAGCATGAATACCGACCCTAGCAGGAATGAGATTCCGGGAAAATGGACCGGCGCCTTATTACTCGTGAAATAATAAAAGAGGTAGTTCATGATTGGGGGACCAATGATCGTAGTAAGACTCATCAGGCTGGTCAGTGTTCCTTGTAGTTCACCTTGTTCATTCGGTGGTACATGACCGGCGAGTATACTTTGCAAAGCCGGTCCGGCGATACCTCCAAGGCAATATGGCACCAGGAAGACAAACATCATCCAACCCTCCCACGCGAAGGCAAACAGAAATAGGCCGAAGCTATACAGGAAGAGGCCGATGTAAATGCTTTTTTCATTACCGAGCCGCGGGTTGATGACCCTGGTGAGCCCGGCTTGGACAAGGCCTACGAGCAATCCCACTACTGCCAGCGATATTCCGACCATGCCGTTGCTCCATTGAAATCGGTAAATAGTGAAGAAGTTCCAATTGGCCTGCACCGCCTGCGCGGCCAGATAGATTAGGAAAAAGGAAATGGCAAGACCGCCGATTGCAGGATTTTTTTTAAGAAACTGAAGCGCACCAAATGGATTCGCGCGTTTCCAATGAAAGGCTCGCCTATTCTCGAGACTCAATGATTCCGGTAGGACGAAATACCCATAAAGGCAATTCAGCAGGCAAAGAATGGCCGCGGCATAGAACGGCGCACGGATGCCCCATTCCGCCAGTAGTCCTCCCAGTGCCGGTCCTATGATGAAACCCACTCCGAAGGCTGCGCCAATCATTCCGAAGTTCTTTGCCCTCGTCTCCTCGGTACTGATGTCTGCTATGTAGGCGGAGGCGGTGGTGAAACTCGCACCGGTTATTCCCGCTATTATTCTCCCGATGAATAGTAATTCATAGTTTGGCGCGAGTGCAAGGAACAGGTAATCGATACCGAAGCCAAGAAGGGAAAACAAAAGGACTGGCCTTCGACCATATTTGTCACTGAGATTACCAATAACAGGAGCAAACAGGAATTGAGTGATCGCATATACAGATATCAACCATGCACCATAGGGACTTCCCTCATTCACGGGAATGTTTTTTAACTTCGCGATCAGGTCGGGCATTACCGGTATGATTAACCCCCAGCCCATGATATCAATAAGAAGAGTGATAAAAATAAATTTTATCGCCGCCGGTTTTGAAGTAGCCATAGATCGGTGTATTCTACAAAGTTGCCGGAAAATTCTTTTCGTATTCGCGTCAAATAAAATAAAACAGGCATGTTTTTGGGACATCCTTTTACCCGAAATTTTTGAGTCGGTATCCCGTCATTTAAAGTGGCGGCCGATCTAAATAATATCTACCAATTTCTTCACTTAAAACAAGAAGTATGAATTTCAAACAAATGCTTATTCCCGCAGTTTCTACCGTTTTCCTTTTTTCTTGTGTCAGTCAAAAAAAATACAAGGAAGCGCAAGCGAGATATGACGTATGCAACGTCACGCTCACTACGGCACAAAGCACCATCAGCACCTGTAATGACGAGAAGTCTGCATTGCTAAGGCAGAAAGGCATATTAGAAAATGACGTAACCAATCTGAATCGCCAGATTGATTTCTTAAGACAAAACAACACCCAGGCCCTTAAGCAACTCGAGGACCTGTCAGTGATCACCGGGGCTCAAGCCGAGAGCATTAAGAAGTCTCTCGAAAATATTGGCGCAAAAGATACCTATATCCAGACCCTGCAACAGCAGATGGCCCGTAAAGATTCATTGAACATGGCGCTGGTGATGAACCTTAAGGGTGCAGTGGGAAATATGAATGATCAGGACATAAATATTAAGGTGGACAAAGGAGTCGTTTATATTGACATCTCCGACAAACTTCTTTTCAAGAGTGGCAAGTACGAGGTCACAGACCAGGCGAAGACAGTGCTTGGAAAGGTTGCGGCCGTACTCAAGAATCAGCCTGATATCGAATTCATGGTGGAAGGACATACAGACAATGTTCCCTATCGTAGTGGCATATTGATGGACAACTGGGATCTCAGCGTGAAAAGGGCCACTGCTGTTGTACGCATGTTGCAGAATCAATACGGACTTGATCCCACGAAGATGGCGGCGGCCGGTCGTAGTGAATACAAGCCACTCTCGGACAATGGTACAACTGAAGGGAAAGCGACTAACAGGAGAACGAGGATTGTGATATTGCCTATGCTTGACCAGTTCTTCAAATTACTTGAACCAACAAAAGCATAAATAATCCGAAAAGTCGGGAAGACCGGAAGTCCGAAAGACCTTAAGAACTTCAGTAGCACCGAATGGTCTTTCGGACGTTCCGACTTCAGGACTTCCCGTCTTGTTCGTATATTTCTCTTTTTAAAAAAAATACCCTCATGCTCCAACACTCCTTTCGGTTTAGCTACCTCCTCTTTATCGTATTTATTTCCTGCAATAATGAAAGTGCCGAGCCTGTTGGACAGGATGGGATGTCATTCCTTAGCGTAGATAGCCTTGGTGCACATATCGCAACCTTGTCGGGAGATGAGTTTACGGGTCGTAAGCCATTTACTGAAGGAGAAACCAAGACGATCAAATACCTGGAAACCCAATATGCTGCGGTGGGACTAGAGCCCGGAAACGGAAGTAGCTATTTCCAGGAAGTCCCGATGGTTAGAATCAGCACAAAAGCGAGCGATGCCATGCAGGTAAGTGCAGTTAATGGGAAGATGATACTCAAAGGCTTTGAAGATTACGTGATTTGGACGGATAAGACAGACTCGGTAGTGGCACTGAATGAAGATGAATTGGTATTCGCAGGATACGGAGTAGTAGCACCGGAGTATAACTGGAATGATTATGCCGGCCTCGATGTGAAGGGTAAGGTAGTACTAGTATTAGTCAATGATCCAGGATTTCATGCGCGCGATTCAGCGTTGTTCAAGGGCAAGACGATGACTTACTACGGAAGGTGGACCTATAAATTTGAAGAGGCCGCAAGACAAGGTGCCAAAGGTTGCCTGATCGTTCATGATACGGAAGGCGCGTCATATCCTTTCACTGTAGTTCAAAACAATTGGAACGGTTCCAGGCTTCGACTTGATAACCGTGGGAAACAGGAAACACTTTGCGATGTCATCGGATGGGTTTCCGGACCGGCTGCGAGGAAACTGCTGACTTCTGCTGGCAAGGATACTTCGCTGCTTAGCACTTCGGGCAAGATTGGTTTTAAAGGGCAACCATTAGGCATTAAGCTCTCTACGACGATGCAGGTAAAGACCGATTACAATAAATCTTATAATGTCATAGGAAAGATCACGGGTAGCACACATCCAGAGGAGACGATCATTTACACCGCTCACTGGGATCACCTGGGTATCGGTAAGCCAGACGAGACGGGTGATTCAATCTATAATGGAGCGCTCGACAACGCAAGCGCTACTGCAGGGTTGATAGAACTGGCACGTGCGTTTAAGAGCCTCGATCCTAAACCAGAACGTACGATCATATTCCTTTCTGTGACCGCGGAGGAACAAGGCTTGTGGGGATCCGCATATTATGCGGAGAATCCTGTCTACCCGGCTAACAAAACAATAGCCAATATCAATATGGATGGGCTTAACTGGTATGGCAAAACAAAAGACATAGTGATCGTCGGAAAAGGACAGAGTGACCTGGAGGATCATCTGAAAGAAGTGGCGGATAAATCAAACCGTACGATATCATTCGAACCTCATCCTGAGGCGGGCTCCTATTATCGTTCCGACCATTTCAACTTTGCAAAGGCCGGAATCCCGGCACTATACACAAAGAGCGGAACGGAGGTTGAAGGCAAGGAGAAAAACTTCGGTAAGGAACTTAGCGAGAACTATACGGCAAAAAACTACCATCGGCCGTCAGACGAGTACGATCCGGCTGTTTGGAATCTCGATGGCGCAATCGCTGACCTTGGCCTGTTATTCCAGGTTGGGAAGAAGCTCGCATACGGCACGGAATGGCCTAAATGGAAGGAAGGTTCTGAGTTCAAAGCGGCCAGGGAAAGAACACTTAAGCAATGATCGAGATCAACCGCTGATGTAAAAATCCGACAGCATGAACACTGCTTCACCCCGCTCATAGGCGGGCATTTACTGCTAATACTTAAAGGCTACGAACACATTCGTTTCTCATCTATTTTTCCGGAAATAACGGGATATGAGAACGAATTTGTTATTCATCGCCGCAATGCTGCTTTCCATTTTTTCAACAGCCCAGCAAACAACAAAGGGCCGTATAATGGTAAGCGCCTTGTCCGACAAACAGTCTGCAGTAGAAAACGCTACGGTGGAACTTGTTCTGGTCAAGGACTCATCATTAGTAAGAACGGCGCTGTCTGACAAAACGGGCCTGACTGAGTTCGAAAATGTACCGTTGGGATCATACCTCGTACGTGTACGATCAGTTGGATATGGAGTGGCCTATTCTTCACCTATTACGCTCGATGCTACAAACTCCGAGATTAAACTTGCCCCGATCGAACTTCGTCCGGGAGCAACAGAGCTTGGCAATGTGACTGTAAACGCAACGAAACCTTTCATACAAAGACTCACTGACAGGATCGTCGTCAACGTTGAGAACAGCATAGTCAGTGCAGGTAGCTCTGCTATGGATGTGCTGGAGCGTTCGCCCGGCGTGAACATCGACCAGAATGATGCTATCAGCCTAAGGGGCCGTGCTGGAGTGATCATCATGATCGATGGAAAACCGACGGCGATGACAGGCGCTGATCTTGGAAATTATCTGCGTAGTCTGCCATCCGCCGCGATCGAACGGATCGAGATCATTACCAATCCTTCGGCCAAGTATGACGCCGCCGGCAACTCGGGGATCATCGATATCCGGATGAAAAAGGATCAACGCCTGGGCCTAAACGGAACTTTCACTGCGGGGTATGGACAAGGAATCTATCCAAAGGCCAACGCTGGAACCACCTTCAACTACCGGAATAAAAAAATAAACATCTTCGGTAACTACAATTATGCATACAGGGTAGGCCTCAACCACCTGATACTCGACCGGAATTTTTATAATAACGGCGTATACAATGGAGGCGACCTCAAGGATAACTATTCCGTTTCTCCATTCCGATCCAACACGGTGCGGTTAGGGATGGATTATTTTCCTTCGAAAAAGACGATTCTTGGATTTGTTGTAAACGGAAACTTCAACAGGTATCGCCGAAACAACAAGAACAGCTCTATCGTAATAAATGATCAGAAACAGGCGGCCAGCACCTTTCTTTCTCTCGCCACTAACAACGACAGAGGCACAAACGGCGTGGCCAACATCAATTTCAAGCATACGTTCGATTCTACAGGGAAAGAGCTTACTGCCGACCTTGACTATGGGTTGTATCAATCGCATTCACTCTCGCGCAATGCTACAGGCTACTACAACCTGGATGGAAGTCCTTTGCAAAATGATTACATACTCGATGGTGACCAGGATGGTGAACTGACATTCAAGACAGCAAAGATTGATTACGTCAATCCACTGGGTAAAGGTGCAAAACTGGAAGCGGGCTTGAAGACAAGTTTTGTTTCCTCTGACAACGATGCCAAGTTCTTCGATGTAAGCGATGGTACCCCTGAGAATGACGTCAACAAGACTAACCATTTCCTCTACCACGAGAATAACAATGCAGGTTACCTCAACTTCCGGAAGGAATTTAAGAAGTTCGACCTGCAGATTGGGTTGCGCGGTGAGCAGACCAATATTGAGACAGAACAATTGATCGGAAATAAACGCTTCGACTCAAGTTATTTCCAACTGTTCCCCAGCGCCTTTTTCAATTTCAAAATCAAAGAAGATAAGACGATCGGTGTCTCTGTGAGCCGCCGAATAGACAGGCCGGGATATTCACAATTGAATCCCTTTCTCTTTCTCATCGATGTCACCACATATGCCACAGGCAGGCCCGGCTTGTTGCCGCAATTGACCTGGTCTTACGAGTTAAGCTATACGGTGAAGAACTTAAGCTTTACTGCAGCATATAGTCATACTAAGAACAATCAGAATATCGCTATCGCCAGATTTAGTGATGTGTTTCCAAACATACCCTCCGATGAAAATGTAACCGTGCAGATCCCCATTAACCTGGGTTCATCGGATTATGTAGGTGTCTCCATCTCCGCGCCAGTACGGATTAACAAATGGTGGAACATGATCAATAATGGAAACATCTATTACAATCACTTCAACGGAACTCTGGGCACGACTACGCTGAACAACGGCCGACCAGCAGCAGACATAAGGACTAACAACACCTTCACGCTTAAGAAAGGATGGACTGCTGAGTTGAACGGCAATTTTAGTTCAGGTGGTCAATATGGTTTCATGGTGATCGATCCACAATGGGGGCTCGCAGCAGGAGTTCAAAAAACAATTCTTAAAAGTAAGGGCACTCTTCGCTTCAACATAACGGATATTTTCTGGACGAATTTGCCGAAGGCAGTCATTACCTACGACAACTATGTGGAGAAATGGCACGCATACCGGGAGACACGCGTCGCAAATCTTACCTTCTCTTACCGCTTTGGTAATAATAAGGTGCAGGCAGCGAGGAGAAGGACGACGGCTTCGGAGGAGGAGAGGCAAAGAGCGCAATAGAGGCGGGAGCGTGAGGCGTGAGGCAGGAGGCTTGAGGCGAGAGGCAGGAGGCTTGAGGCAGGAGGCTTGAGGCGGACTTGTCCGCCGTAGCATAGCGAAGGCGGAGGCAACATCACTTGTGCATGTTCTCGAGAAGTTTTAGATGAGGCTGCATATTCTTAAGAGTGTTTCGTTGCATGAACTGCTTGAGGTGTTTGAAGAAATGACTGTAGTCAAAATATCCATAGTCTGAATAATGAAAGTCTGAAGGCGACGAAGTCATGTGTGCCACGGCCTTTCGTATACGCATCACCTGTAGCGCTTGCTTGCTGCTGATACCAGTGCACTTTTCGAAGTATCGTTGTAGTGTCCTTAGCGATATCTTATACTTCGCAGCCTGGTCCTCCAGGGAGATTCCAAAATCATTATACCGGAAACTCTGGTCGAGGATCCGGCTCACGATGGTCACCGGTTGAAGCGAACCCTCATATTTCGCCAGTAGATCTGAGAAATAAACTGAAAGCACTTGTCTCCTGCCTTCGAATGTCCTTGCCTTCTTCACTGCCTTGATCACAGGAGGATCGAGTAAATAGCTTAATGGAAAAATGTACTCCTTATACTCGGAGAAGTTGATGTCTTTTATGAACAATACCGGGGAAATCCGGAATTTAATCCCGAAGAGATGGTTGCCTGGTTTGTGAAAACATTCAATTGGATTGTACCTCGGAAGGAAGCCGTCCGTATTCATCGTGAACTTCTTGTCATCGACCTGCATCACGAACGGCGTTCCCAGATTTATGATGTAGGTGTAGCCGATGTTTGCAAATTGAGCATCCGAGAAGCCCCGGGGATATCGCTCCCATAATGTATCGAATTTCGTTTCCCAGAAAAAATCGATGAACTGTCTCAGCGCCGGCGGTGGCGGCGTGCGGTGATAGTTGTTTTCGAAATGATTAGTATGGAAAAATTCAAGATGCTGCATAGGAATGAGAGCGAGAGCGAAGAGCGAGGTAGGTTCCAGCCTTCTCTCTCACTTTTATCGTAGTTCTTCGAACATGCCGGTTTGCCTGTTCTTCTTTACATTGTTCCAATGAAAGTAGCGGCCATTCATTGCTACGTAAACTCCAGGTGCGAGGGTCTGCACAAAGGCTAATGCACTTCCCAGGTTGAATAGTCCGTCGGAGCTACCAAATTTAATTGGGATCATGGCTCCGAATAGAACGATCGTCTTGTTTTTGACCTTTTCGGCGAGCACCCTGGCCGTCTCACTCATGGTATCGGTACCATGCGTGATCACAATCTTGGACTCATCGCATTGATTGCATTGGTGTGCAATGAGTTCCCTGTCTTCCTCTGTCATTTCAAGGCTATCTATCATCATCAGTGTCCTGATGGCGGTTTCGACGCGGCACCTTCCCAGTTCCAAAAGGTCCTGCATATGAGTATCCTTAAAATACAGCTGCCCATCAAGCTCGTTGTACTCTTTGTCGAACGTTCCTCCTGTTATAAATATGCGGATAGCCATAGACTTGCGTTGATGCGTGAAGATAAATAAATCACGATCGCAAGGTAGACGCGGCGAATGAACAAATTCTAATGTGGAGAAGGGAAAGGCGGACGTATGTTAAAAAATATCACGAAATGTTAACAGAGTATCGTAGAAACACCTACTTTAGCACCGGCCTCACACAAAAAAGGCCCTTCCGTAGAAACGGACTGACCTCTAACGATTGCTTGCCATATGAAAATCTTCGAATAATCTTTCTGTTTTGCCACTCTCGATCTAAGACCTCTAACGAACTTGCTACTTCCTAACGATTGCCTGCTTTATGACCGAGCTGCTTTGATGAATCAAAAATAAGCAGCCTCACTTCGCCATTCAAAACAACTTATTTAAGATTTAGGGATGTCAAAACCATTATTTTTTGATGAACCCCGCACCAGTATTGCGTTTCCGGGTATTTTTGTATTATGTCCAACCGTTCTCCAGACATATTATTCCAATTAATAAAGTCTCTCGAAAAGTCTGAAAAAAGGCACTTTAAGCTCTACATAAAGCGAAGTTCAGCAAAAGAAGACCTCAAAATCGTTCAACTCTTCGATGCGCTCGATAAAATGGGCGATTATGATGAAAAATCGTTATTAAAGAAGCTCCCTACTACCGAGAAACGACAGTTATATAATTTAAAAACCCACCTGTATCGTCAACTACTGGCCAGCCTCAGGTTGCTAAAAAGTGCTGATAGTATTGATTTGCAATTAAATGAGCAGTTCGACTACGCCCATATTCTTTATAAGAAAGGGTTGTTCATGCAGAGTCTTAAGATCCTTGATAAGGCGAAGGAAACAGCACGGGGAAACAACAAGTTCAATTTCCTCATCATGGTGATCGCTTTGGAGAAGCGCATCGAATCCCTACACATTACTCGTAGCATGCTGGACAGGGCGGAAAGGCTTTCAGCCGAAGCGAACGAAGTAAGCAGTCATATCGATACCGTAGCCCGTCTCTCCAACCTCGCCTTACAATTATATAGTTGGTATATCAAGCATGGACACGCGCGTAATGAAAAGGATGAAGACCGCGTGATTCGCTTCATGAAAGAAAATCTTCCGGCGAATGCATGGGACCTAACAGGTTTTTACGAGCGGCTCTACCTATACCAGAGTTATACCTGGTATGCATTCATCCGGCAAAACTTCCTGATGTACTACCGATATAGTCAGAAGTGGATTGACCTGTTCCAGGAACAACCACTGATGATAAGGGTGGAAACGGGTCACTACATCAAAGGCCTGCACAATCTTCTAAATGCGCATTTTGACCTAAGGAATTTCCAACGCTTCGAAATGACGCTAAAACTATTTGAAGATTTTGCAAGGACTGACCGTGTAGTCGAGCACGACAATTTTAGGATACAGAGCTTTATCTACATCGCGAGTGCCAAGATCAATCAGCATAGTATGATGGGCACATTTAAGGAAGGCCTGCAACTGATACCTAACATTCAGAAGAAGCTGGATGAATATGATCTTTTTATCGACAGGCATCGTATACTCGTGCTAAGCTATAAGATGGCCATTCTTTATTTCGGCAGTGGCGACTATGGCACTTGTCTCGATCACCTGCAAAAGATTATCAATGATTCTTCTGACCTTCGCGACGATCTTCAATCATATGCAAGACTTGTGCATCTTCTCGCACACTACGAACTAGGTAACACGGAGATAATAGAATCACTCGCCAGGTCGGTTTATAGGTTTATGGCAAAGAAAGAAAACCTCACGGTAATCGAAGAAGAGATTCTCAAGTTTCTTCGACAGTCTTTCGATGTATCTGCACGTAAAATAAAACCGGAACTCCAAATGCTCCTCAACAAGGTAAAGCACCTCGAGAAGAATCGGTTCGAGACCAGGGCGTTTGCCTACCTGGATGTTATCTCATGGCTGGAGAGTAAAGTCTATGAGAAACCGATGAGTGTGATAATTAATGATAAGTATAAGATGGCTAAAAAACGACACTATCCAATAGGCAATGAGCAATAGGCAATAGGCAATTGCCTATTGCTCATTGCCTATTGATCGCTCGTTGGCATGGTATTCTTATCCTCTCCTAAAAAACGGCAATGAAAAATACGAGGCTCCTTTCTATTTTCAATTTTCTTTCGCTCCTGGCACATGTCGGAATGGCCTATGCTACTCAATCGAAACTGGTGAATGATAACACTGTCGGAGAGGTGTCGGATCAATATCCCTCTCTCTTCACGCCGATAGGGTTCACCTTTGCCATCTGGGGAGTTATTTACACAGCACTCATTGCTTTTTGCATTTATCATTTGGTAATGGCTTTTGCGAAGCCTTCTATGCACCCGGAGAATAAAGTCACTAACCGAATGGGCCTTTGGTTCATCCTGAACAATATCGCCGCCGTTGCGTGGCTTGCCGCCTGGACTGACGATTTAATAGGAGCATCCACTATACTTATCTTAATACAGCTTGTCAGCTTGATGGCCATTAGCATTAGGACAAGAATACACGATCCACGAGTATCAATTTCATCGAAAATATTTACACAATTTCCGATAAGCATTTATTTTGGATGGATCACCATCGCTGCTATTGCCAATATAGCCGTGTACCTCGTATCCACCGGCTGGGATGGTTTTGGCTGGGGGTATAGTCCTGTAACGTGGACACAGTTTATAATTGGCCTTGCCATACTCGTCACCATAGTGGTAGTGCTATCGCAGCGTAATGTATTCTACGGACTCGTAGTGATGTGGGCGTTGTATGGTATTATAGTCAAACGCGAATCGATTGATTCGTCGGAGTACTCTGCTATAATTCAGACAGCCTGGATTGGAATAGCTGTCGTGGGAATAGTCTCCCTGATACAACTGGTAAATAACGTATCCAGGAAACGCGTGAAAGAAAAACCTTCCATCGACTCCCGGAGAGAAGCAATGAAAGGTTGATATAGAGCTGTAGGTTCTTCGATTATTAAAAATGGGCGATCATGTCCGGGGTTCCATCAGGATCATTCACCGCGCTTCCAGAAGTTGTCATGCTTCTTCCCTTCAGTAGCAGTAAGCCTGCTACGTGTGGAGTTGCCATAGAAGTACCGCTCATGATTGCGTAACGGTTGCCCATGTACGTAGAAATGATGCGTACACCCGGCGCAGCTACGTCAACCACATCGTTTCCAAAATTTGAAAAGTTTGCGAAGTTGTCGAGACTATCCACCGCAGACACGGTGTAAAGATTTGCGCCGTTCGCTCTGCCGGGAGAGAAGTCACGTGCAGCCTTACTATCATTACCTGCAGCCATTGCGATATAAATTCCGCGAGCGGCAGTATTCTGTACATGCTGATCGAGTGTTGGAGAAGCCACTTCTTCACCGAGACTCATGTTCACTACATCACCGGCTTTCGCATTCGCATTCACGTAGGCGAGTGCCTGAATGATAGCCGACAATGTGCCCTCACCTTCTTCGTTCAACACTTTGAGAGAAACGAGTGTTGCGCCAGACGCCACACCTAATATGCCAATTGTATTATTTTTTGCACCTATGATGCCTGCAACGTGTGTACCATGACCGTTTAAGTCAGAAGCCGAGGGCTCAGCTGTAATGAAGGACTTACTTCTCGCCTGGTCGACATTAAGGTCAGGATGCTCGAAGTCGATACCCGTGTCAATGACCCAGGCCGTCTTACCCGTACCATCGCCATAGCCAACTCTGTTAACACTCCAGGTAATGAGCCTGGGTTCTACCACCTTGAAGCAAGTGCCAAGGGCAATGATCCTGTCGGGCTCAACAATACTCACGGATGCATCCGTCTTCAATCGGCTAGCTTCCAGTTCTGTCAGGTGTGCAATAAAGCCACCTTCCATTCCAACAATCGACTTCTTGATTGCAGATTTACGTATTGCCAAACGCTCAAGCGTCTTCATACTGTATTCTGCAACGCGAGTTTCCGTAGCGGAACTTCCGCTGATTGCAGACTCATTAAATGAAACGATGTATTGGCCCGGAATGATATCGCCATCCCTCGCGGTACGGCTGGTTACGCATTCATCAGGAGAAGTTGAGCTTGTACCAGATGAATCCTTTTTGCAGGAAGCAAAAAATAAGGCCCCAGTTACGGCAGCCAACAATAGTCGTTTTTTCATTTGGAGCATGGTCATAGGTTTGAATTATATAGGAACGGCTCCCCTATAGCGAATGTTGATCCAAACTCAGTGCATTAACAGCAATTTACAAATAGAAAAGGTGGGCCTTTTACGGTCCCACCTGCTATATAATGAGTTACGAGATATTAACCGAAATCAATTTCCCCCCTGTCCGCCGCCTAGTAAATCGTCGTTGGTTACACCCTTCTTCTTCGACACATTTTCTGTCAGTTTTCCAAAGTTCCAACCTACGCTGACAGAGATTCCGCGGAATGGCATAGTGCTCGTGCTGCTATACCTGAAGGCAGGATCATTGGTGACAAGCTTATAGTCCCATTCCTTCTGGAGGAAGTTTGTAGCTCCCACGGAAACTGTTAACTTTTCTTTAAACAGTTTATATCCGACATTGAGGCCGTACCAGAGATTGAGTGGAAAGCTTGTCTGTATAGTAACTGGCGCTCTGAAGAAACCCGCATATGCACTCGTCGTAAGACGTTTGTTGATGGAATAGGTAGAATTCAGGTTGGCATTTCCCCCGAAGCCGCTATTCACCTGCGATGTGAGTAAGCGATTCTTCACGCGATTGTATCGGATACTTCCATTGAGTGATACGCTCCAATCCTTATTGATTTTCGTGCTGATATTTCCGTTCGCAGCGATACTCATTTCCTTACCCAGGTTACCGCTTGTTGTACTGGTAACGCCCGCAATAGGGTCGAAGGTGGTGTATTGAACGATCATGTTGTCGCTGTACGTGCCGGTAAATGTGATGCCCGCAAAAGTTCCACCCTTAGATAGCCTGGTCTGTACAGAAAGGCTATGTATGATTTGAGGATCGAGGTTAGGATTACCGTAGGAGATGAAGCGGGGATCGTTATTATTCTTGAAAGGGTTGAGATTCCATATAAATGGCCGTTGCAGCCTGTCGCTATAAGATATCACCATCGTAAATGAATTGCTGAACTTCGTTGTCGCCTGCAGGTTAGGTAGAATATTAGTATAGCCTTGCTCAACCTTCGTGTTGGAGGAAACGAAATTACCGTCTACGACAGTGTGCTCCAAACGGGCACCAAGCCTAAACGTCGTCTTCTTCATTTTGAAACTATAAGTGCTATACACACTGAACACATTCTGGTCATAGCGGAAGTAATCCGTATTATCCTGGTTTAGTTTATAGTCCTCGAGCTCATTTGTACGCAGCCTGCTTTGGAAGTCCGACGTCGCGCGGCGTAGAATCGCTTTTAGTCCAATTTCGATCTTGCGATTGTTGCGCAATGGATGTACATAGTCAGACTGTACAGTATATTGTTTGTTTGTGGCAACACTTTCGTTGATAACATAACGGTCAGCCATTACCTGGTTGTCCATGATACTATTGAGAAATGTATTCGCATTTCCAAACTCACCATTAGTCCGTATGCTGAATTCCCTATCCTTGTTGCCGGGAAACTTCCTGATGAAGTCCGCTCCTACGCTCTTTGTCGGAAATTCATTGCGGCTGTTCAGGTCGTAATAGCTAATAGAATCCGGTCCCGAAGCATAACCCGTCGTAATAGTTTGATCGAATACTACACGACCACTCCCTCCACTAACGTTTCCATAGAAACTCAAGGTATTCAGACTATCGACTTCCCAGCTCACTTCCGCATTTCCAAAATTCCAGAAGTTGTTCATCTTTCTTGTACCCAATAGAAGGCGATTCCTGAAGGCGGTCGTGTTGACAGGCACTGTTTCCATCCTGGTCTTTCCGGGTACGTTGATACCGCCTCCCGCGCCATAGTTGAGCGTGACTCCTACCTTGCCAAACTTAGCGCTGAAATTAGTATTCACGTTGTACCAGCCAATAGTGCTGTTCCAGGTATTCAGCGACCCGTTGTATCCAACTACTTTTTTCTTAGTGATGATATTGATGATGCCCCCAACTCCTTCCGCATCGTACTTGGCTGAAGGGGTTGTGATCACTTCTATTTTTGTAATGAGCGAGCCCGGGAAACCTTTGAGCGCTTCTTTTACATTTTGAGCAAACATGGCAGTTTCCCTTCCGTTCAACAACACCTTGAAGTTGGCCTGTCCATTCACCTGGATATTATTGTCCCCGTCCACGCTTACAAATGGTGTCTTGCGGAGGATATCGATCGCATTCTCGGTCTTGGTGGCAGGATCATTTTCCACATTGAAGATGATCTTATCATCCTGCTGCTCTATCAGCGGTTTCTTTGATGCTACTGTCACGCCCTGCAATGATCCCGTCGCGCGAAAGAGCTTGATCGTTCCAGCATCGGTCTCTTTCCCCTGCACCAAAATGTTTTGTTTCTGATCGCCGTACCCGGTATGACTGACCACCAGGTTATAGCTTCCGGTATCAATGCCTGCCAGGCGAAATACACCTTTGTCATTCGTGTAGCTGGTCTTTACCGGTTCAGCGGCCGCTCCTTTATACAGGCTGACAGTCGCATACATCTTAGGAGCATCGAGGCTGTCCTTTACGATGCCGGTAACTACAGACTTCTTCTCCTGCGAGAAAAGGGCGAAGCAACAGAGGGTGAACATGCAGGCCAGTCCGATCCTGGCAAAAGCTTGACTCATAAAACAAGATTTAAATGATTACGAAACTTCTCGTAAGATGAATTATTATTTCCAACCGGGTTACACGTTTGTGACAAATGGGGGGAAGTAAGGACGGATGGCGGTTGGGTGATTAGTTGCCCGGTTGATTGCTTGCTTAGTTGATTGGGGGTTAGAGCAACCAATCAACCTAGCAACTGACTCTTTTTGTTGTAAATCTGTTAACCAAACGAATCTTTTCATTTACTGCTGTAATTTCAGGCATGAATTTTTTTCTGCGAGCGATTTCGATTCCATACAAATTTTTGTTGATCACCTTAACAATGTTGTTCTCCGGGCTGATACCCTGTGACGCCCAGAACATAGATGCCACTATAGGCACCTACGCCGATAAATACGGCCAGGAACGGGCATACTTCCATTATGACAAGTCGGCTTACGCCGCAGGAGAGACGGTCTGGTTTAAGGCCTACCTCATGACCGAGATATTGCCCAGCCATGAAAGCAAGACTCTTTATACGGATTGGATCGACGAGAATGGCAGTCTTCTGCATCATATGGTGAGTCCTATGGTGGATGCAGTAACGAACGGACAGTTCGACATTCCGGCCGAATACAAAGGCAAAGTCTTGCATGTCCGGGCCTATACCAAATGGATGCTCAACTTCGATTCAACGTTTCTTTATACGAAGACAATCCCGATTCTATCTCGCGAAGGAGGCCCCACTCCTGCCAAGGCGCTTCCGGTGTCTTCTATCAGCTTCTTTCCTGAAGGGGGAGATGCAATACTCGGACTCTCAAATAAGATTGCCTTCAAGGCAAACGATCAATGGGGCAGGCCTGTGCGTGTGCGCGGAGTCGTGCTCGGAAGCGATGGGAAAATAGCAGACAGCCTGCGGACGATGCACGATGGAATGGGATTCTTCAACCTTACCCCACAAGCAGGGCTTAGCTATTCGGTACGATGGAAGGATGAGAAGGCAGTGGAAAGAACGACTCCGCTTCCGGTTATAAAAAAAGAAGGCGTTGCTTTGGAAGTAACACTTTCGGGAGCGAACCGGTCATTCAACGTGCGGTTTACGCCGGAAATGGCTGCTGCTTCGGATACATTTCATATTGTGGGCACGATGTACCAACGCCAGGCATTCAGGATCGCGCGGCCTACCAGGTCACCAATCAAAGGGTTAATTCCAACTGGTGCGTTGCCCAGCGGCATATTGACCATTACAGTTTTCGACAGCAAGTGGAAGGCGCTGGCCGAGAGGATTACTTACGTAAACAATTGGGAATTTGATTTCACTCCTGAGATGGAGGTACAACATTGGGGCCTCAACAAGCGGGCTCGCAATGAAGTACGGATTACAATCCCTGATAGCATCTCTGCAGACCTTTCCATATCGGTGACCGACATGAGCATTGGGACGGACAGCAACAACAATATTGTTTCACATCTCATGTTGAGCAGTGACTTGAAGGGGGATATTTATCGTCCTTCTTATTATTTCAGCAACCGTTCCGACTCGATAAGTCAACATCTCGACCTGGTAATGCTGACGCATGGTTGGAGGAGATTCAAGTGGGATGACATAGTCAGCGGGAAGTTTCCGAAACTGCGATTCGAAAGAGATACATCCTATCTCACCATGTCCGGGAAAATTTACGGTATGCTTCCGGGACAAATTGAACCCGGTGCAAGCATATTCCTGATCGTGAAACAGAAAGATGTCGAGGGTAAATTTCTGGTAGTGCCCGTGAAGACCGATGGAACTTTCCGCGAGTCTTCTTTGATCCTGTTTGACACTGCCAATGTGTATTACCAATTTCAAAAATCAAAAGCTAAGGGGATCAATGATGTGGCCGTGCAATTCATGACCGATCGCCTCCCTTCACCTTCGCTCAAAGGACCGTTTACCCCGGCCAAAGGAGCCTCACCTGATACGAGCGGATACTTTAAGCAATGGCTACTGGCCAATGAAGCGAATATGATCAATGAGCGATTGCGCGTTAAGACACTGGAAAATGTGACGGTAAGAAGTCGAGGCAAAACGCCAATTCAATTAATGGATGAAAAGTATGCATCTGGTCTTTTCAAGGATGGAGATGGTTACCAATTTGACCTTTTAAATGATCCATTCGCCATCAGTGGGGGAAATATCTTCAACTACCTGCAAGGAAAGGTTGCTGGACTACAAATAAATACCACGGGCGGAACACCCAGTTTACAGTGGCGTGGTGGGTCACCACAAATATATCTCGACGAGGTTCCCACTAATCCTGAATTCATTTCATCTGTAAATGTGAGTGATGTTGCTTACATAAAAGTATTTCGCCCTCCATTCCTCGGGGGTTTCAATGGTGCTAACGGTGCCATTGCAATCTATACCCGTCGCGGGGGAGATGTAAAAGCAGAACCTGGCAAGGGGCTTTCAAACAATAAAGTATTTGGGTATACTGCCATTCGCGAATTCTATTCTCCTAATTATGGTTCCTTCAAGGTGGGCAACGACCAGCGCGATGTTCGCACAACGTTATACTGGAATCCATCTGTAATAGTCACGCCGCAGCGTCGCCAGGCCACGATCAATTTTTACAACAATGATGTCACCAAAGGTTTCAGGGTTGTGATTGAAGGCATGACGAGAGATGGGAGGCTTGCGCACGTTGAGCAGATTATGGAATGAGGCGGTGAAAGTTTGAATGGTTTAAGGGTTTAAAAGTTTAAAGGTTCTCCTACTTCGACCGTTACCTATCGTAGGGACTATTGAATTCGCAGAACTCTTAAACTCTTAAACCATTAAACTATCAAACCGGTGTGGCGCAGTAGCTTTGTATCATGAAGCTGTCAGCGGGACTTTTATTATTTCGTTTTGTCAATCATCAACTCGAAGTTTTTCTTGTTCATCCAGGCGGACCTTTCTGGAAAAACAAGGATGAAGGCGCCTGGTCTATTCCAAAAGGAGAATTTTCTATTGAGGAAGATCCTCTGAAAGCCGCAATAAGAGAGTTTGAGGAAGAGACGGGCGCAAAAGTCTCGGGTAAATTCATTCCCCTTGATGCCGTGAAATTAAAAGGCGGCAAGATTGTGCATGCGTGGGCACTCGAGAAAGACATCGACGCCTCCTCAATCGTTAGCAATACATTTTCGATGGAATGGCCACCCCGCTCGGGAAAGCAAATCGAAATCCCGGAAGTAGACAGGGCCGAATGGTTCACGCTGCCTCGGGCGAGAATTAAAATAAACGCTGGACAGGTTCCCCTCCTCGATCAATTGGTGGAAAAAACAAAAGCCACTACTTAGTAGTGGCCCGACACTGTGTGTCCAGATATTTTGATGGAGCAACCCAGTCAGGCGATACCGACCGAAAGTTTCCATGAATGATCTGTAGATTGCATGAATACCTCCTTTTCTTTGGTGAGGAATAAAATTAGGGAAAAAAACAGAAATAGTGAATGGTCAATAGTGAATGGTCAATAGTGAGTGGTGAGTGGCTCCCCGTAATTTGATGAATCCTCTGACCTCGGACATCTTTCACCGCTCACTTGCTTCGCTTCGCTCGCAATAACGCTTCACGACTACGGACTCACTGCTCCCCCTTCAACGCTTTTGGAAGTGCTTGTGGATCTTTATCTTTTAACTTTCCTTCAGGCATGTCCTCGATCTTTCCTCCTTCCCTCAAATACTTCTCAGCGCGCTCATCCAATAATTGTTTTCCGGGAGGGTTGGGAAATGGCATCCCTTTATCTTTTGCATCGTTTTTCTTTTTCATAAGTTTTTTTGAATATGCTGCAAAATAAAAGCCAGTATTGCGCAATGGGTGAGTGTTGAATAGTCCTTGCGAGCGAAGCGAAGCAAGCGAGTGACTAACCCCTAACGGAGAGTCGTTTACAGATTAGAAGTACGAAGCCTATAATTTTGTTCGAATCACAGCCACCACTCACTACTCACCACTGACCACTCACCCCTCCTTCCGCCACTCCCTATCCATGTAGAAAGTGCCAAAAGGAATGATGGACGCAAGAAATGCCTTCATGAGCCATGTAAAGTTTTTGCGATATTCTCTCTTGGTCTCCCATGCCATGATGATGAACGCGATAAAGAGTACACCGTGGAGTCCACCTACTATCGTCACCGCTAATGGAAAGCCCGCATAATATTTTAGGGGCATGGCTATGAGGAGCAATATCAGAAATGACATGCCTTCGGCGAAGGCTATTTTCCTGAATAGTGAGAATGTCTTTGTTGATTTCATCATTTAGAGGGGTAGAATTCCTTAATAGTCGATCACCTGTTCTTCAATCATTTCAGGGATTTTTCTCCATTCATATTGTTGATTTCGCAATTGGGGTTCGAAACCAGCTTCACTTATTGCCTCCTGAATGGTCTTGTAGGTAAAACGATGTGGCGCCCCTGCTGCACTCACAACATTTTCTTCAATCATTATTGATCCGAAATCATTCGCGCCTGCATTCAGACAAAGCTGTGCAGTAGCTTTGCCAACCGTAAGCCACGATGCCTGTATATTCTTTACGTTTGGCAGCATGATGCGACTGAGTGCAATCATCCTAATGTATTCCTCCGGTGTTGTCAGGTTATGAACTCCCCTGATACGTGCAAGTAATGTATCGACATCCTGGAACGTCCAGGGGATGAAGGCGAGGAAACCGTTGGCTTCCGCCGGCTTCCTACTCTGTACTTCACGCAACTTTACCAGGTGGTCAAAACGTTCTTCAATTGTTTCCACGTGACCGAACATCATCGTTGCCGAAGTAGTAATGTTCAGTTTGTGTGCCTCATGCATCACGTCGAGCCATTCCTGTGCGCCGCATTTTCCCTTGCTGATCAATCGGCGCACTCTGTCAACGAGGATTTCAGCCCCTGCGCCGGGCAACGAATCGAGGCCGGCATCCTTAAGGGCCGTCAATACCTCGCGATGTGTAGATTTCTCCAACTTCGTTATATGTGCCACCTCGGGTGGCCCGAGCGCATGCAATTTAATTGTCGGATATTCTCTTTTAATCTCGCGAAAAGTGTCTACATAAAATTGAAGGCCCAACCCGGGATGATGACCCCCTTGTAGTAACAACTGATCCCCGCCAAACTTAAAGGTCTCTTCGATCTTCTTACGGTAAACGGGCATGTCCGTGATATATGCCTCGGGATGACCAGGAATACGATAGAAGTTGCAAAACTTGCAATTCGCAATGCAGACATTCGTAGTGTTCACATTCCTATCTATCTGCCAGGTTACCTTGCCGTGAGGCACCTGTTTTTTCCGCAATTCATCAGCAATGAACATCAGGTCCGTTAGCGGAGCCTGGTGATATAGGAAACTGCCTTCTTCCACGGACAAAAAGCCGAAGTCCATAGCCTTGGAATACAGTTCATTTAGTTGAGTACTCATCGATTTGCAAAATTACGTGATTAACGGGTTAACGCTTTAAGAGTTTAAGGGTTTAACGGTTTAAAAGTTCTGATTTCAGGAGAGTAATAGAGAAGGGTAATTTCGATTTTCACAACCTTTAAACTCTTAAGCTTTTAAACCTTTAAACTTCAAAACAACCCCCTGTTGCGAGAAATAGTCTAACCAGTTTTGAACAAGCCCTTTAAAGCAGTACATTTATTTGTAATAACCGGCGTTGCATCATTTTAATGGTATGACTGGTCTTGTATTTCTAACCATTGCTTACTAAATGAACTGCATGAAGAAAAGGGTCTATGGAACGGCTATTGCACTTGTTTTTTTCACCACACTGATCAGCGCCCAGGAGGAATTCATTCCGCCTCCGTCAAGGATGTTGACCAGGATCCCCTTTACACAACTGACTGGTGGAGTGGTCATACTGCGTGCCACCTTTGAGAATTTTCCTGATACACTGAATTTTATACTTGATAGCGGCAGCAGCGGCATCTCACTGGATTCTACAACAGTAAGCGAACTCAAACTGGTTCCCCAGCCTTCGGACAAGACCATCAGGGGGATTGCCGGAATCAAAAAAGTTGGTTTCTTATATTCCCGCAAGCTGAATTTCCCAGGGCTTTCGATGGACAGCCTTGACTTTCACGTTAATGACTATTCCATTCTCACCACCGTTTATGGTGAGCGAATAGATGGAATCATCGGCTATTCGGTCCTCAACCGCTATATCGTGAAGATCGATTACGATAGCCTACGACTCGAGTTCTGCACGAGAGGGACGATAAGGTACCCAAAAGGCGGCTTCCTTTTCAAACCGATACTTAGCACGCTGCCTGTGCAATTTGGGAGGGTAAAAGATGGCACCACACGCACAGCTCGCTTCCTTCACGACATTGGTGCGGGAGTCTGCCTCATGCTATCAAAAGATTTTACGGAAGACAGCTCAGTCTTACATAAGAAAAGAAAACTCTGGGCCAAGGAAGGCGAAGGAGTCGGCGGGAAAATCGAGATGCACCTTACCGTGGTGAAGGAGTTCAAGCTCGGACCTTATCGATTCCGGAATGTGCCTACGTATATTTTTGACGACATATTCAACGTAACCTCATATCCCTACCTGGGTGGTCTGATAGGAAATGATCTCTTACGGCGATTCAATACGATCATCAACTATGAGAAGCGGGATATTTATCTAATACCTAATTCGCACTACCGTGAGCCTTTCGATTACTCATATTCCGGAATAGAGCTTTACTTCATAGATGGACAGGTAGAGATCGGCGATGTGGCCAAAGGCTCACCCGCCGAGGGAGCGGGATTAAAGGAAGGAGACGTGGTAGTGGCCATCAACAACAATTTTTCCCAGAATCTAAACCAATACAAGACGACTCTCCAGGGCTCAAATGAAAAAGTGAAAATCATCGTTCGTCGAAATGGAGAATTGAAGCAGATCGATTTTCGAGTCAAGAACATTCTTTGAGGCGGGCGCAGTTCGAAAGTTTAAAAGTTTAAGAGTTTAAGGGTTTAACCCTTAACGCGATAATTCAAAATCGTAATGGAGATTCGATTGAAAGAACTTTTAAACCCTTAAACTCTTAAACCCTTAAACCGTTCAAACACGCAGGTTAGCCCAACCCCCACCTCCCCTCAACCATTTTCAATACATTTACAACCTTATCTTCCAGCCACTGTTAATATATTATGATACATTTTGAAAAATTTACCCTTGCCAACGGGTTGAGGGTCATCGTTCACCAAGACACATCCACTCCCATGGCGGTAGTGAATGTAATGTACGATGTGGGGTCACGTGATGAGTCTCCAGAAAAGACCGGATTCGCGCATTTGTTTGAGCACCTCATGTTCGGAGGCTCCATCAACGTGCCTGAATATGATGAACCTCTCCAAATGGCCGGTGGCGAGAATAACGCCTATACAACCAACGACCTCACCAATTATTATATCCAGCTACCCGCAGAGAACATCGAGACCGCATTTTGGCTGGAGAGCGATAGAATGTTGTCACTCGCCTTCGATGAAAAGAGTCTCGACGTTCAGCGTAAGGTTGTCAGCGAAGAATTCAAGGAACACTATATCGCAAAACCTTACGGCGATGTCTGGCACAAGTTGCGAGAGCTTTGCTACACTCGTCATCCGTATAAATGGATGACCATCGGGAAGGAGTTGTCGCACATAGAGAATGCTACCCTGACGGATGTCAAAGATTTCTTCTTTAAATACTATCGACCAGTCAACGCTATTATGGTGGTAGCGGGTAATGTCACCACGGAAAAAGTAAAGGCTCTCGCGGAAAAGTGGTTCGGCGATATTCCTTCCGGTGAGAAGTATAGGCGAAACATTCCACAAGAGCCGCCGCAGCAGGAAGCGCGCAAGCTTGAAGTAAAAGCAAATGTGCCGTTGGATGCTCTTTACAAATGTTGGCACATCTATCCCCGGTTAGACAGGAGGTATTATATCACTGACCTGCTAACCGATATCCTGAGTGGCGGAGGCTCATCACGGCTATACCAATCACTCGTAAAAGAGAAACAGGTACTGAGCAATGTAGAATGTTACCATTTCGGAACAACGGATGCAGGTCTCCTTTGCATCGAAGGCAAACTGGTTAAGGGGGTAAAGATGGAGGATGCCGAGAAGGCCATCGAAGAAGAGTTGGAGAAGATGAAGAACGAATTGGTGGAGGAAACAGAATTACAAAAGGTCAAGAATAAGACTGAGAGTATGATTGCCTTCGAAGACATGGGGGTAATGAACAGGGCCAATAGCCTGGCGTATTACGAATTGCTAGGCGATGCGTCATGGATGAACTTTGAATTAGAGAAATATGGCTCGGTGACTACGGAGGACATCCTGCAGGAGAGCCGCAATATTTTCAGGATAGAAAACAGCAATACACTTTACTACTATTCAGGAAACTAATAATGATAGACACTATCAAAACGCTGGAACGAAAGATTGCGCCTCCTATCGTGGATGCGGTCAACTTTAAGTTGCAGCTTAAGCCGTATAAAAAATTCGTGCTAAAAAATGGGGTCGAAGTTTATACTATCGATGCCGGGGCAGAGGAAGTGATGGCAATCGAATGGGTGTTCTCAGCAGGCAATTGGTTCGAGGACCAAAACCTGGTAGCAGCCACTACCAATTTCCTGCTAAAGAATGGAACTTCGAGTAAGTCCGCTTTCCAGGTCAACGAGCATTTCGAGTACTACGGATCATATTTGAACAGGGCTTGTTACAATGAAACCGCGACCATGTCGCTGCATTGCCTCACTAAGCACGTGCACGAGCTCCTGCCGGTTGTGAAAGAATTGCTGACAGATTCGACCATGCCAGAGGACGAGTTGACTGTGTACAAACAAAACATGAAGCAGCGTCTAAAGGTGAATATGAAGAAGAGTGAATTCATTTCTGGTCGACTGATTGATGTTTACCTGTACGGCGAAAACCATCCATACGGCAAGTTCAGTAAGGAAGAGGATTTTGATGTGATCAATAGACAACAGCTTGTAGATTTCTACAAGCGATATTATCAGCAGGGGAAATTGGTGATGTTCATTGCAGGAAAATTGCCTGCAGGGCTCGAGAAATTACTCAATGACAACTTTGGTGATCTGGAGAATAATGCGATGGGTGTTGAACCGAAAGTTGTTCATCCATCAACCGAGAAGAAGTTTCGTGTCACTAATGATGCCGAGGGAGTACAAGGTTCGATCCGGATAGCCAGGCCATTCCCTAATCGACACCATCCTGATTTCCTGAAGGCACAAGTCCTTAATAGCCTCTTTGGTGGATTCTTCGGATCGAGGTTGATGGGGAACATCCGGGAGGATAAGGGCTATACTTACGGAATTCATAGTTATCTTCAAAACCATATTCATGATTCAGCATGGATGATCAGTACAGAGGCGGGTAAGGATGTCTGCGAGGCGACTATTTCAGAAGTGTATAAGGAAATGAAGGATCTTAGGGAAGAACTAGTGGATGATGAGGAATTACAGCTAGTGCGGAATTATATGATGGGAACCATTCTAGGTGACCTTGATGGACCGTTCCAGATAATCGCACGTTGGAAGAACATCATTCTGAATGGTCTCGATGAGAGTTATTTTCAGAAATCGGTGAATACAATCAAAACGGTCACTGCGGAAGAATTACGGGACCTGGCCAATAAGTATCTTAACCCAGAGGAATTCTATGAATTGGTCGTGGTGTAATATTTCAACTTGACCTGGAAAAGCATTCATTTTTAAAACATAAATAAGACCATGAACTTCTTAATT
>JACMKU010000197.1 GCA_014379965.1 Chitinophagaceae bacterium | reverse complement strand
ACTATTTCTTATAAATTTTTCGACCTTAACGCCCTATTCCAATTTACTTATTAATTTTTACTGATACCCAATACCCGACTACTAATTCCTAACTCAGATTAGTTCTTTACAAAAGAAACACTCACCCTCTCCTCTCCGTTTTGCCACACCGCATGATAGACTCCACTTTTGAGCCGCTGCACGTCCAGCTTTGTCTGGGTAGATGATGATGAATTAGTTTTTAGTACCTCCATTCCATTAGCTGAGACCACCGTGATTTTCGCGTTAGTGGCAATACGATGGGTAATGGTAACCTGGTCAACACACGGATTGGGATAGAGGTAGGTAGCATTGGCCACCGCATTAGCCATCATTTTCACTACCTGGCTATAAGTAAAGCTGGCGTCCTGATCGGTCATCTTTAGACGATAAAAATTATTGCCCGTGGCTGGTCTTTTATCTGTAAAAGAATAAGAGCGGGTTGAATTCGAATTACCAGCGGCCTTCACCGTACCGATGGCTTCATACACACCGTTTCCAGTATTTCTTTCGATGGTGAAAAAATCACCATTCTCTTCGGTAGAGCTTGTCCATGATAGTTGAATCGAGCTGTTGACTTTCTTACCACTGAAATCAGACAGCCTGATGGGCAGCGTTGTTGACAGTTGCAGTGCCTCATTGTTGTATGACGCGAAGGCGACATCACTCTGGCCAGAAAGCTGAACCCTGAACTTATACACCGACTGGTAATTAGCGGCAGTAATTCCGAAATCACTTAATTCAGCAGCCCAGAGCCTCAACGGCCTGTCTGTATTGGTGTATCCAGGAACCAGGGTAAGGACAAATCCAAGGGGTTGATAGAAGTCGGCAGTCCATGTACCCACCGGTGCGATACTGGTGAATACGATGTTCTTTGTGTTCCCAACCAGATTACCGGCAGCGTCGACAAAAGAATACCGGTCGGTTGCACCTCCCGGATCCGCGACTTGAGTGACCAGGATATCTGGAATTCCATCAGCAATTTTCGTTGGATCAATATTATTGGCAAAGAAGGTGAGATTTCCTGCAGGCAGGTTAGCGATGCAGGTACCTATATCCAGGCCATTGACTCCGTCGCTCAGGTAGGTATTGATATCAAATACTGGTCTGAGTAACGATCCTATACCATTATGCACACCATCTTTCATTTGTCCCCAACCCCATTTTGTATTGCCAGCGATAGAGGCGCTGATGCCTTCAACGGGGAACGCGAAGAAGTCTGTGGGAGTAAAGGTCTCTCCACGTGTTGAAAGTTCCTGATCATTCACACCAGTGGAGTACTGCACTCCATTATATGTAAAGGCTAACAGATTGTGGCTATTGTTTGGCTTAACCGGGTTGATTGAGAAAGTACCTGATTTCCAAAAGGAATTAAAGTCTGTGATGATTCCTGAAACTTGTTGGGCCTTCGCTATCGGGGCAATAAGCAGCATCACGGAGAATCCTAGAAAGCACGAGGCCCTGGGGTAGATTTGTTTCATGGGTATGTATTAAGTACGATTACGGATCAAATACAAAGATAATACGGCGTATGAACTCCCATAGCTTTCCGTGTTATATCTAAGGAAAATCCGCGTTTATTTTCACGTAGATTTCCGCAGCTATTCGCATACGTCTAGAAGTCATTGATATAGGCAGAATGGTAAATGTACGATGCAGTGAGTGGTTAGGGGTGAGTTGTCAATTATCAGTGCTGTAGAGTGAGTGATGTGCTGTCAGCAGGAACATTTCATCCCTGCGAATCTTCTCCGGAGTAAAAAAGGCACAGCGATCTTATTAATATTATTTGAAGTAATTTGGCTTCGCGAAACAAATACCAAGTTTATATGAAATCTATCCTCCTCATACTTGTCAGTTTTTTTTCTTTTGCTACTGCTAGTGCTCAGGACAAACAACCACTTCCTTCAAAACCGGATCCAAATAAAAAGGTGCAGGTTGTTGAAGCAGGATGCGGCCAATGTCAATTAGGCCTTAAGGGAGCCAGTTGCGATCTCGCTGTAAAGATCGATGGCAAGGCCTACTTTGTAGATGGCACCAAGATCGATGACCATGGAGACGCCCATGAGAAGGATGGCTTCTGCAATGCAGTCAGGAAAGCCGAGGTCCAGGGAGATGTCGTTGGGGATCGGTTTAAGGTAACCTACTTCAAATTGGTGAAGCGATGAACGCGGGCGGTGAATAGAATGGTGAATAGTGAATGGTGAGTAGTGAGTGTCAACCTCGAGGTCGTTCATGTTCTACCATACACATGACTCAACTCACAACTCACCATTCACTATTCACCACTGACAACTCACCATTCACTCAAATGCTGTATAGTCAAACTTCTGCCCCCCAATCGAAGCTTCGTACATCAAACCACCCTTCTGCTGAGTGAATACCATCACGCCTTCCCTATACTTCACATTTGTTGATGCACCTGAGGTAACAGCTACGGCTGATGCCTGTGCCGCAAATTCGAGATTGTTTTCTTTGAAGCGATCGAGTGCTGCCTTGTCTTCGAAAAATATCACCTCGCGATAGGCCTGCCCTCCCAGCTGGAAGCCGATACTTACCTGCTTCATCTTCGCCTTGCCTACCATATTTCCACCTTCGAATACAATGCCATTTCCTGCAGCACCGCCGACACCGATGGCTCCTTTGCCGACATTTGGAAATATCACATAACCATAGGCATTGTCGAACAAATTTTGCATGAGGCCATCCGTTCTAATAAATTCTGCCTTCGCCTCTTTACTGTCTTCAATGATCTTGTTGTCCTTTGAGTTCTGCGCAGTCAATGTAGCTGGCAGAAAAAACGCCGCAATTAGTACAAAGCCTGACAACCGGATCAATCCTTTCTGTTTCATAAATGATTTTTTAGATTATATAAATCTCCATCATAGAGATTTCAACTGTAAGCAAAGATTCTGCCAGTTGGCTTTAACAACCTGCACCGTTCGTGTAAATTAGGGTTAGTTTAGGGGTATATAGTTTCTTGGTTGCTTAGTTGCTTCAAACCTTAATTGCCGATTGCAATCGTGCGGCTACTTACCGCTGACAACTGACAACTCACCTAGCTTAACACTAACTGTTCATGCAGACGCGTCAGCGTTTCTCCTGGATCTAAACATAGGCCGGGATGGACACCGGAAGTCTGGACGACGGTGCTTCGTTTTGCCGTAAGCCAGCGGAATCGTGAGGCGGGATCTAGTAAGGCAATTGGACCGGCGCCAGTCTCTCCATTGCTGATCTGCTGGAATGCCTTCAGGTGCAAGAGTACATCCTCGCAATCAAGCCCCGGGAATAAGGCTTTCATTCGCTTCTCATCCAACGTGAATTTTAATTGAAGGAATTGCTTAGGCTTGCAATACAAAATGACCCCGACGTTGAGAAACTCCTCGCGTTCTACCCGAGGCACAATCCGGAGGATAGCATATTCAAATAAGTTGTTCTCTTGCATGGATGGCTTCTTTTACAAAAATAGACGAGTGGGTGATCCGATTGATCAAAAAACTAAAGTATACCTGCCGCTTCTCCTGCGTCGATTGACCAGAGTCATTTGCCTCCAGCCAGTTTTCGGGTATCAGATCAACTATCGACTGTAGTTTTTCAGGAGTAAGTATCGAGCGCATTGTCGCATCTGTTGTTTCTAATTCTCCCGCTGACAGAAGTAACACATGTTCTTTGATCTGGACGAACGGACGAAGCGATTGTTCCTGCCAGTTGTCCCACGCGTGATGAAAGTACAAAGATGCGCCATGGTCGATGAGCCAAAGCTCATTCCGCCATGTAAGCATATTTGTATTGCGGGACGTGCGATCAACATTCGTAAGGAATGCATCCAACCAAACAATTCGTGAAGCTACCTCAGCGTTTACTTTTGTAACAGCAGGATCGAATGTGATAGCACCTGACAGAAAATGAAGTCCCAGGTTCAATCCCTCACTAGCCCTGAGGAGATCCTGAATTTCTTCGTCGGGTTCCGTTCTGCCAAACGCCTCATCAAGATTTGCGAATACTATCTCGGGAACCTTGAGTCCGGCGGCCCTTGCAATTTCTCCACCTACCAGGTCGGCAATTAAAGCCTTGGCTCCTTGCCCGGCACCGCGGAATTTCAATACGTATAGAAACCCATCATCCGCCTCGGAGATAGCGGGAAGTGAACCTCCCTCCCGAAGTGGAGTCACATAGCGTGTCACCTGTACCGTTCGCATCTCTGTTGCCTTCATTTGTTTGAATGGCAAAAGTAACTATTTGTTCCGTGGTTGCTCCGTAGCTCGGTTGCTTGGTTACTTGGCTGCTCGGTAGGGACTCTGTCTGCAATTTAGAATCTTTGCGTCTTTGCGAAACTTTGCGTCTTTGCGAGAGACCTTGTTCTCATACTTCAACCACAGCCAGAAAGTGATTGCCTATTCTTTTTGCTTAAAATCGATATCGTGAATACTGGTAATGTAAATGCCGAGGGGGACGGTGTCGGGTTTAACCTCATTTGCAAAGGAGGCAAACGGCCCACATAGTAGAACTAGGGAGAGACACACTGGATAGAGGATCTTCTTCATTGTTGGATTTCCGGAAGTAAGATAGAAACTCATGTCCTGAATTGCAATTTGGAAGTCCTATTACCTGGGGAATGCCCAAACACCTTTCTGGGCAAAAAAAATCTGCGGGAATAATCCCGCAGATGAGGTACGAATACCTATAATTTATATGGATTTTACCATCTTTTGTTATCCGTACGGGGAGCTCTTTCCTTTGCGATAGAAACTGATAAAGCCCTTCCTTCGATTTCCTTGTTGTTGAGACCCTTCATTGCTGCTTGGCCTTCAGCTACAACATCCATTTCTACAAATCCAAAACCACGGCTCTGGCCGCTTTCCCTGTCTGTAATGATCTTAGCTGAAGATACATTACCAAAAGCTGAAAACAGGTTTCTTAAGTCTTCCTCAGAAGTGTGAAAGCTTAAGTTTGAAACATACATGTTCATAAAACAAAAATTTAAATAATGAAAATAAAATGCCTGTGACAGAAGTCAGGTACAAAGAGTAGAGAAGGAGAAAAAGAATACCAAGGGGGGAAGAGTAATACTTTGAGTCGGTCCAATACTGAATGCGAGCAGAACTAAATGATCACCCGGTGAAGATAGGTGAATCTATAGCAGTAAACTAATTTAATTGAGGGCAAATATTACCCACCGAAAGCCTCTTTCTGGCAGATAGCGTCATTAACGAGAACGGAGATCACAAATATTTAGGCTGAACCAGTGCGTATTGCATGCAAAAATATCCTGATTTGTGTCCAGGTAAACAATCGCGGACTGAATTTTGCATTTGAGATTAAAACCATACTATGCCATTACTTACCATTCTTATTGTCCTTATTGTTGTCGGAGTCATTCTCTGGTTAGTGAACACATATATCCCAATGGATCGCAAGATCAAGAGCATTCTAAATGTGGTGGTAGTTATCGTGGTGGTGATTTGGCTCTTGCAGGCTTTTGGCGTCCTGGGTTCCATGAAGAGTCTGCGCGTATAGTGTGACCTTCCATAAAGAATACCCCTTTTAAAAAATACGTGATTGCAAACTCTCTCAGTTTGCAGCCTGGCGATGTCATTTTTGCCCTGAAAATTGTCGCTTTCACCCCCAATTTGAGTGTTGAAAGTTTTTCATCTTTGCAGTGTAGGGTCATTGAAACTCTCACGACATTTAATAACTAAACATTGTAATCATGGAAAGACAACAATTCAACATCGAAATCGACGCTCCCAGGGAGAAAGTATGGAACATCCTCTGGGGAGAAAATTCTTATCCGGCATGGACTTCAGTTTTCACTGAAGGATCTCGTGCTGAAACAGACTGGAGGAAAGGCAGCAAGGTCTTGTTCCTCGATGGGAAAGGCCAAGGCATGGTGGCAAAAATCGCCGATGCCAGACCGAATGAATTCATGTCCTTTCAACACCTCGGCATGGTGAATGACGGCGTCGAGGATTTGGATAGCCCTAAAGTAAAGGAATGGGCAGGGGCTTTTGAAAACTACACGCTGAAAACTGTCAATGGAAAAACCGCCGTAACGGTAGACATGGATCTAACGGAAGAATACAAGGACTACTTCATCAAGTTGTGGCCGAAGGCGCTGGAGAAATTGAAGGAATTGTCAGAGCAGAACTAGGAGTGCGAAGTGCGAGGTGTGGAAGCTTCGGGGTAAGGGTTATGAGTTACGAGTTCCATGGGGGAAATTTCCTTATAGATCTAGACTTTTTCAGAGAAGCCAATCAAAACGGCCTCCCCCACCCGTAAACTCCTAACCCATTACTCATAACTCAGTACGCGAACCCCGAAATCTTAACAGCGAAAACTCACAAATCAACGGATTTTTTTGTTCCTTTGAGTTGAAATCAGAAGTGTATGCCTGCAACAAAATCGACGAGTCAAGAAATAGCGCCAAAGGCCACTTTGGAAGGCGAAGGAACTAAGAAAGTGCTAATTGTTGAAGACGAGGGCGAGATGTGTCTGCTATTGAACATTCTCCTGGATGATAAGTCCTTCGATCTCGATCACGTGAAGACGCTGTCGGATGCGGCTGAATATCTCGTTAAAGTAAAACCCGAGGTTGTGATCCTCGACAACAAGCTTCCTGATGGGTACGGTGTCGATTTTATCGCAACGATCAAGGATAATTATCCCTCTACTAAGATAATCATGATCTCCGGCTACGATATTTCCGTGAAGGATGTTGCGCTCTACAATGGCGCCGATGTTTTCCTGGCGAAGCCCTTTTCACGAGATCAGCTGTTTGATGCGATAACCAAGCTACTCTAGCAGGCCGGAAGTCCGAAAGACCCCCTTTTACACTGAATAGTCATTTATTGTTCGAACCACATTTAAAAAAGAATCGAAAGTCTAAAAGTATATACATCATTATTGAATAGTCTTACGGACTTCCGGTCTTTCCCGTCTTTCCGACCTGCCCTCGAGAATGTGTGAAAGATGCAACATTTTCGCATAGCCCATGTAACATTTCACATTTCCAACTTGCAGACCTTTGCTTCGTGAAAACTCTTTCACAATTAACCCTTGAAGCTATATGCATATTAAAAAGTTTGGGCTAGCCCCGTTATTTCTCCTTTTACCTTTCTTTAGCACATTGCACGCGCAGACAGAATCACCCTCGAAGTTTGAAATGAAGAAGGATGGCGATGGTGATGGCGTCAAAAATAAACGAGACAAATGTTTATCAACCCCTCCTGGCGTTGCTGTAGATGGTACCGGGTGTCCGGTAGATACCGATAAGGACGGCGTTGCAGATTATCTCGACAAGTGTCCAACCACACCGGGTTCTGCCGCTATGAATGGTTGTCAGGATAAGGACAATGACATGGTAAATGATAAAGATGATACCTGTCCTGATGTACCCGGACTGCCAAGGTTTAGGGGATGTCCCGACAGTGACGGCGATGGTATTGAAGACGCGAGCGACAAATGTCCCAACTCTGCTGGCTCTGATCTTTTCAAAGGATGCCCGGACACAGATGGCGACGGCGTGGAAGACGCAATGGATAAATGTCCAGATACTAAAAGGGGTGTAAAGGCTGATGCACAAGGATGTGCTGCCGATACAGATAAGGACGGTATTGTAGATGGAGACGACAGGTGTCCGAATACTCAACAAGGTGTGAAGGTTGATGCATCTGGTTGCGCTGCTGATACCGATGGTGACGGAGTAATGGATACCGACGACAAATGTCCAGGTGTGATAGGTGATGCGACTAATAACGGTTGTCCTACCGTTAAGAAAGAAGTGCCGAAGAGATTACAGTTTGCGGCGCGTAAGATCAACTTTGATACAAAGAATGCTCTAGTGAAATCCACATCGAATTCCATGCTGGATGAACTGGCAAGCATAATGGCAGATTACCCCGATTATAACCTGAGAATTAGTGGACATACAGATGGGATCGAGAAAGATCCAATGGTGCTTTCTGAAAGCCGTGTTGACGCCGTAAAATCTTATCTTTTAAGCAAAGGTGTTCCCGAGGCGAGAATTGTATCAGCAGGTTATGGTAAGACGAGACCAATGTCGACGAATGTAAATGCCGCTGGTCGCGCGCAAAACCGTCGGGTGATGCTCGAACTGTATTTGAGATAGGGAGAGGTGAGTGGTCAGTGGTGAGTAGAGTCCGAAAGGTCGGAATATCCTCATTCATTCGTGATGTTCATTTGTTTTTCGAATTGCATATAAAAATTTAGAAAGTCTGAGAGACTATTCATCCAAATTGAATAGTCTTTCGGACTTTCGGACTTTCGGACTTTCGGTCTTCCGGATTTTCGGACTTCACTGACCACTGACCACTCACCTCTCACTCTTCGCAACTTTCGGTATTTTCACTCCATGCATCCCCATATTCAGGTCCTTTTAAAATGCATCGAACTCGAGGAAAAAGAACAGGTGAAACGATACAGCCTGGATCAGCAACATACCTTGCGTTCGTTGAAAGCGGAAGGGCTGGCGCTCCACCCCATCATTGTCACGCGAAAGAGTTTTGGCTATGCTGACTTCCCCGAAATCGGTTTCAGGTTGAGTTTTCCGCCGGAGGCTAACATGTTCAAGGACGGCGCCGTGATCGAATGTTTTATTACAGGAGAAGAACCTGTAAAAGGAGTCCTGATAAGCCTCGATGGCAAGTCGGGTGAATTCCGATTGTTTGCTCCGGATTATCCGGATTGGATCGAAGATGATGGTGTAGGAATCAAGCTTTCCCCTGATACGCGGACGACGAGCATCATGAAGAAGTCGCTCAGTCAGCTTGAGAATAATAAACCGCTGTTTGACCTGTTTGAACGAATGCACAAAACGAAAGAGTGGTTCCCTCCTTCCGCCACATTGTCGAGTATTTCTTTTTTGAACCGAAATCTGAATGAAAGCCAGCAGCGAGTCGTGATTGCAGTTTCTTCAAACCCCGAAGTGACTCTTTTACATGGGCCCCCGGGCACGGGCAAGACGACAACGCTGATTGAAGCCATCACCCAACTCACGAAGTCGGGTGAAAAAGTGCTGGTTACCGCTCCAAGCAATGCCGCTGTTGACAACATTGCCCGTGGCCTCTTACGGCAGGGAATAAAACTGCTGCGTGTTGGCAACACGAGTAAGGTAGATGAGACAATATTTAGCCATACACCTGAAGGTAGGCTTGCGAATAGCAAACAGCAGAAGGAAATAAAGCAATTGAAGATCCGGGCGGAAGAGTATAGGAAAATGGCATTGAAGTATAAACGAAGTTTTGGAAAGGCGGAACGCGAGCAGCGCAACCTGCTCTTCCAGGAAGTAAAGAATATTAGAACCGAGATAAAGAAACTCCAGGCGTATAACGAAGAAAAGTTATTTGCCGAGGCGGAGGTCATTGCCGGTACTCCAATTGGATTGTATGATGCAGGAATCAATAATCTGGGATTCTCGACGCTGGTGATGGACGAAGCTGGTCAATGCATTGAACCACTGGCCTGGTGTGTATTCCCGCTGGCCAGCAGGATCGTGCTTGCAGGTGATCACTGGCAACTACCCCCTACAGTGTTGAGTCAGGACGCGGCCAGGCTTGGATTCAATCGATCTATTCTTGAGGTGGCTATAGATGTTATTCCCGGATTTCTCCTCGATACCCAGTATAGGATGAGGCAATCCATCGCTGGGTTCAGCAGTGATTACTTCTACAACGGATTATTGCAGACAGCGAGTCATCTCAATGATACCGGGGTGCATATTTGTTTCATCGATACCGCAGGGTCGGGATACCAGGAGGTGCGCGGTAACGACGGAACCAGTCTTCAAAACGAGGGCGAATTGCAAATCGCGAGGCATTTAATCGAAGCGGAAACATTAGAAACAACGCTGACTGCCTACATCTCTCCTTACGCGGGACAGGTAGCTGCGGCGAAAGAAGTATTACCAACAGGAATGCGAATCAGTACGATTGATAGCTTCCAGGGACAGGAGATGCAAAACATTATCGTCTCCCTGGTTCGAAGCAATGATGATGGCGATATTGGATTTCTAAAAGACTATCGAAGAATGAATGTGGCGATCACCAGGGCGAAGGAGAAACTTTACGTCATCGGTGATAGCGCAACCATAGGTGCCGATCCTTTCTATGGGGCGTTCCTGGCTTACATCGAAAAACATGGAAGCTATCGTTCGGTGTGGGAGTTTGAATTGTAGCCTACTAGTAATCAGGAATCAGGAATTAGGAATTGGGCAGTGTAGATCTGGAGGTTTTCCTACCACTCGCTGTTCATCCATTCAATAATTTTTTTCTTAAATCAATTTGTATGGGTTATTTGTTTTTACTCCTGACGATTCTTTCTGAGTCGGCAGCAGTTATATGTATGAAGTTGTCTGCAGGATTTGCAAATAAGACTTATTCCATTATCGCCTTCGTCACGTACGCATTGAGTTTTGTGTTCCTCACGCTATCGCTGAAGACGCTTCCGGCGGGAGTGGCGAATGCATTATGGGCGGGAGTAAGTACTTTGCTCGTTGCCATCCTCGGGTATTTTTTCTTTAAGGAGAAACTGTCGCCATTGCAAATGGTGTCGTTGTTGTTAGTTGTAGTTGGGTTGGTTGGACTTCATTTGGGAAAGCAGGTAGAATGAGGCTCGCGCGTTCAATGAAGCTTCGGTTAAAAAGACGCATCCATGGGATCGAAAAGTCTTTGGCCTTATACTGTCATTCCGGGCTTGACCCGGAAACTTTCTCTAAATCAATTTCGCGTGTACAGGGTTTTTGACAGGATTCAGAGTGGAGCTAGAATATTGTTACATCATTTAGTCCCGGACTTGAACGAAATTCGTTCAGCCCTCATTCCTGCTTTCAGTTTTTTCAAAGCATCCTCCCCTATACCATGCAAGCCCCTTACCCCTTCCTCCGTAAATCGGGCTAATTGTTTAAGCGTCGTTATCCCCGCAGCCTCCAGCGCGCGTTGAGCCGGTTTAGCTAGTTTGACTGGAAAATGTTTTGCCTTGCCTTCTCCTTTCTTCATTTGCTTTTGGGTTAATGACGGAAAATCCCCAGCGTTCTATCACATCCCTTCCTCCATCAACAGTATATTAAATTTATGCCCATCGGAGTCCGCAAAGGCAAAACCATAGTGACTGGTTTCATCTCTGCCCGCTTCATGTTGCTGCGCAGCCAAATTCCCGCCTTCGCTACGCTTCGGCGGGCGCGGCCCGATTACCGATTCCCAATTCCCTCCTCACTGCCTTTGAATCAAGAAGGCTTCTGTTGCTTGCCATGATTCTCCACGTAACTCTTAAAACTATCGAGTATAGCCTGCCACCCTCCTTTTTGCATTTCGACCGAATTAGTAGACTCTGCGTCGAACTTTTCTACGACTTTGGTAGTATCACCCTGAACGGTGAAGAAGACTTTGACCTTGCGATCGTCACCCAATGTGTATTCGATATATTCATTTTGCCTCACCTCGTCATATATTCCCCCGAAGTCGAAGCCCATACTTCCATCCTTTGCTTCCATTCGCGAGGAAAATTTCCCACCAACTCTAAGATCATTTTCCGCACGGGGGGTGTGCCAGTCTTCCGATGCGTTGTTCCACTTTGTGATATGATCGGGATTGGTCCAGCACTCCCATACTTTATCTATCGGGGCATTGACTAAACTTTCTACCGTTACGACGGTTACATTCTTGGTTTCCATTGTAGTTTATAGCTTTGCGTTTATTAAAAGAAATTGACACTGCAAACATCTGGCAATTTTGCAAGTGTATGAAGGGTGAAAACGAAAATTACAGGGGCTATTACGACAAACGGGGAGACAGGTAGTAAAGAAGGCGCGGGACTTGGGTTGGAGTCCCGCGCGCTGAGGTGAGCCCGGCCGACGGATGGAAAACCAGGCGGTTGGGGGTGGTGTAAGAAGGGAACGAGGCGAGGATTGGGTACGTTAAATACGGGCGGTGTTCGGGTTGATTGAGTTACGTGATATGAGTCGTCATTGCGAGCGAAGCAAAGCAAATGGGTTACGGGTTCTTTAATTCGAAGTGCTATTTTCAATTAATAATCCCTGAATCTCGAAAGCCGAGCTGCTTATTGATCGTACTATCTTTTGTTTCATTTCCAAAATAAAGATAGGGCTCTATTGAGCCCATTCCTATACCACGATGTGGTAAATCTTGGTTTTAATATTTAGTTGTAGATCCTTACTGCCTCGAAACTCATCGTGGTTGAAATAGATAATGAAAGCTCGATCGAAAGAACCCATTACTCCTAACCCATCCCTCAATCACTGCATCAAACCCTCTATCACCTGACCCGCCCCTTTTTCCAGCGCTTTCTTCGCCGCCTCATCGATCCTTCCTTCGAACTTTCCCATTACCTTCTCATCCGCGCGGACTTTACCGTTAGATATCGCAGAAAGAACAAGTGTGGCTTCCACAGTGTATGATGATGCAGCAGATGGATCGGTATTCTTGATGGCTTTCAGAAGTCCGCCGATCTTACTTCCCTGCTTTAGCTTTATGAATTCAGTCGTTAAGGCAAGTTCACAGTTATACTTCTTCGCTTCTTCTTCAGAACTGACCGCAATGGCTTCGATGGAGCCACTAGTAAGCGAATTTGCAAGATGTTGTTGAAGGGTTGAGTATTGCAACACATCCTCTCCCCTGGGTTCATATACCGCAATTCGAATCGTTCCCGCCGGTTTTTCTTTTGTGATTGTGGGTTTCGAAGCTTCATCGTCAGCTTTCCTCTGCCCTGCTTGCTTCATCATCTCGTTCATGTCGTATTTATCCTGTAGCTCATCTTCACTTGCCGCGAGTTGGTACCCAAGCGGAATTTCGAAAAGCATCGAATCCAATTTGGCACTCGTAAATTCAAGTGTCTCTAACGAGGTCTGAAATTCACTTGTAGTGGATACACCATTTCCCATGATCATCGTCTTCGTCTCGATCAAGGGAAAGCCCAGCCTCCCCTTTCCGCTGCGCCTCGTTACAAACCTGTCGGTGCACGTAGGCTGAAATTGCCCTGCCTGTGTGTTCATCTTTCCCGAATATGAAACGGGACAATTGAATTCCGGCAAGTCTATGTACCAACCATCCGTTCTGATCACCATACTATCTTTCATCATGCAGGCATCGGCCGATGGTTTTATTTTCTGCGTTGACCACACATGTCTCGCCGTGAGACCGTACATCTTCTTCCTTTCGCCCGTATCGGTAATGTTGTAGTACATGTATATCACTCCACCCCTTTCTGCCGTTTTATCCTTCGACGAATTGTAGACCGCAGCGGTCTTGACCGGCGTCTTAGCATCCTCATCAATGATCTCTTCCTGGTTGTTTGAGAAAGGTTCAATGAAATATAATTTCTTCCTGTCATTGATCTTGATAGTGCGTTTCAGGTCACACTGCTCGACCGTCGTGAGCGTGGGCATGCCCATCATGCCACCACCTTCAGTTCTCTTGCGCTTTCCTTTCACGTAGATGGTAGATTCGGATTTCATACCGGCCATGGTGGTTGCCTGGCGAAGTTTATACTGTTGTGCCTTCAGTGAATAGCCAGTCATCAGGAATGGTGCTGCAACGGTTGTAATGATTAGAAGAATTGATCTTAGCTTCATTTTATTGGTTTGAGGGTCGAAAGTATCCAGGCGGAACATATCCCCGAGCGTCAACACGTATTAACTGCCGATTCGTTGTGATGAATTGTTTTATACACTCTATTGACACTATTAAGTGTTTCCAATTAGGTCTTTTTTATCCCTCGATTGACTTTGATTTGTCTGCCTTACACTCTACCTTCCAACTATTATGAAAAACCTTACCCTGCTAGCTTTCCTTCTATTGACTACTCGATTTTTTTCGCTCGCTCAACTACCCGTAGGATTTATTGCTAAATATGAACTACCCAATACGGCTGTTGATAACGGGGGAAACAATTATAATGGAACTCTCACTTCCACTACGGGCACTACCGACCGCTTTGGGACAGTCAATGCCGCCACCAATTTTACGACGGCGGGTACCGGTACTTTGCCAGTGGCACTAGTTACTGCAACGCAAAACAACTTCACATTTGGTTTTTGGTTCAAAACAACCCAGGTAGCAGGATTCGACGGCCAATGGTACGGCGGAAGGGCGCTTGTAGATGCAGAGGTTTGTGGAGAAACGTTTGACTGGGGCTTTGCCTTGATTGATGGCGGCGCGGTTGCCTTCGGTATCGGACTTCCAGATATCACGATAAAGTCGCCATTGACCAATTATAATAATAATGCATGGCATTTTGTAACGGGTACGCGTAATGCGACAGGAGGTATTATCATATTATATATCGACGGAGTCCAGGTTGCCACGAGTGCTGGCACAACCACTTCGGCGTTGAATGCACCAACAAGCATTCGTCTTGGGTCTAACCCTTGCGCGCCTGCAGGAGTTTATGTCGGAGCGCTCGATGATATGGTAGTATACGACCGTGCACTTAGCGCCGCCGAGGTAACAAGCCTGTATAATCACCTGAATGCTCTCACGCTTCCACTACAGTGGCTAAGCTTTACGGGAGAATTACAAGGAAACAAAGTTGAATTGATCTGGGAAGTCGACCACGTAGTAAATAATGACCGATTCGAAATTGAACACTCTCTTAACGGAAACCAATTTTCAACCAGGGCTGTTGTTCCTGAAGGTGCGGGTATTGTGCAAAATGCCGGCAGACACGTTTATAGGTACAGTGATTTGAACGTGGCAAAAGGAAATCACTCATATCGAATCAAACAAATAGATGAGGATGGCAAATCAACTTTTTCGAAGACAATACAGGTGAATGTTGGTGCAAATCTTACTGCATTGGCTTTAAAGGCAAATCCAGTGAACAACGAACTGTTGATACAAAATTCCGAGTTGGCTTTGTTGCTTCGTCTACAAGTTCTTGATGTTAACGGAAAAGTATTGATCGATCACCGTGTTCAATCGACTGATGCAGTCGTAAGATTGGATGTACGCAAACTTAAGCCGGGGTATTATCTTTTAAAGGTGAATACGAAGGAAGGGTTTTCATCACTTCCCTGGATCAAGCTATAAAGAATCGCATGTTACAAAAACTCATTTCAGGTCGAGACCGTGATCCTTTGCCGTCTTAGCGGCGGTTTCATAACCCGCATCGGCATGACGGATGACGCCCATTCCCGGATCATTGCGTAACACACGCTTCAATCTTTGTTCAGCATCTTCTGTCCCATCGGCGACGATGACCATGCCAGCGTGAATACTATATCCCATTCCTACACCTCCTCCATGATGAAGGCTTACCCAACTCGCACCACCTGCGGTGTTGACGAGCGCATTCAGGATTGGCCAATCGGCAACAGCATCCGAACCATCAAGCATCGATTCAGTCTCACGATTTGGCGATGCAACAGAACCTGTGTCGAGGTGATCTCGCCCAATTACAATCGGCGCCTTAACCTTCCCACTTCTAACTAGCTCATTAAATGCGAGGCCTGCAACTTCGCGCTCTCCCTGGCCAAGCCAACAAATTCGCGCGGGTAGTCCCTGGAAGGCAATTCGCTCTTTCGCAAGTTTCAACCATCTCTGTAAACCATGGTTGGAGGGAAACAGATTGGCAATCACTGCGTCGGTGACAGCGATATCATTCGGATCTCCACTGAGGGCCGCCCATCTGAAAGGACCTTTTCCTTCGCAGAATAAGGGTCGGATATATGCGGGTACGAATCCAGGAAAATCAAAAGCATTCTTAACGCCTTTCTCATGCGCTCTCGCCCTGATATTATTTCCATAGTCGAAGGTGATGGCGCCTTTCTTTTGCAAATCCAGCATCAACTGCACATGATGTACCATCGAATTGTAAGCATACGCGAGATAGTCATCCGGATTCTGCTCACGAAGTATCTTCGCCTGCTCGTAAGAGATTTCATGCGGCCAATAACCAATGAGTGGATCATGCGCGGATGTCTGGTCGGTAAGCGTGTCGGGAATAATATTGCGCTCGAGCAATCTCTCCAGGAGATGCACGGCATTACATAACACACCAATTGAGATGACCTCTCTTTTCTTCTTCGCCTCTACTGCCCTATCGATCGCCTGGTCGATGTCCGTCAATTTCAGGTCAAGATATTTTGTTTCGAGACGTTTGTCGATCCGCCATTCCTCAACCTCAGCCACGAGGGCCACCCCTTCATTCATCGTGATAGCGAGAGGTTGCGCTCCGCCCATGCCGCCAAGGCCAGCGGTGACATTCAGCGTGCCTTTCAGAGAACCGTGAGCCTTTGTCGCAGCACTATCGCCACTCCTTGGGCCGAAATGTTTATCCGCAATAGCAGCATACGTTTCGTAGGTACCTTGAACAATACCTTGCGACCCGATGTAAATCCAGCTTCCCGCTGTCATCTGACCATACATCATCAATCCTTTCTTTTCAAGCTCATCAAAGTGTTCCCAGGTCGCCCACTTCGGCACCAGTTGAGAATTGCTGATTAGTACACGCGGTGCGTCTTTGTGGGTCTTCAATATGCCTACAGGCTTACCAGATTGAATAAGAAGTGATTCATCATTCTCTAATGACTTCAGCGAGGCGATGATTCTGTCGAGGGCTTCGAAATTGCGTGCTGCCTTACCTCTTCCACCATACACGATCAGGTCTTCGGGCCGCTCGGCAACGTCCGGGTTGAGGTTATTGAGGAGCATTCTCAACGCCGCTTCCTGAACCCAACCTTTACAGTTGAGGGTGGTACCTGTTGGAGTCTTGTATTTTACAGGGTCGTAAGAAGTCATTGTCTTCGACATGATGAATCGTTTACACAAATATACAAGACCGAAAGACCGGAAGTCAGAAAGTCAGAAAGAAGTCCGAAAGTCAGAAAGACGGAAAGACCGAAAGACTAGTCGCTTATTTGGAAAGTCTTTCGGACTTTCGGACTTTCTGACTTTCGGTCTATTTTCCCTTAACTTCATAATAACCAAATTCCATTCGCATGAGTCTTCATATCAGCGCCAGTCAAGGAGAAATCGCTCCGATCGTCCTGATGCCTGGTGACCCTTTGCGTGCGAAATATATCGCCGATAACATGCTGGACGATGTGAAGCAGGTGAGCCAGACACGGAACGCGTTTTACTTTACGGGAAAATACAAGGGAAAGGCAATCACTATTGGAGCGAGTGGAATGGGTTGTCCATCTATTGGCATCTATTCTTACGAATTATATAAAGACTACAACGTAGACTGCATCATCCGCATTGGCACCTGTGGTTCTTATTTGACTGGTCTAAAATTATACGAGGTGATTAATGTGGATGTTGCCTGCAGCGAGTCTACGTATGCACGCTATGCTTTTGATATTGGAGGTCACAATATCAAACACCAGGGAAAGGCCTTCGACATAATCAATGATACGGCGAAGACATTATCGGTTCCTATAAGATCTGGTCCCGTACACTCGAGTGATGTCTTTTACCGCGCCGATACCGCATTGCCCGAGATAGTAATAGAATGCAACTGCATGGCCGTAGAGATGGAGGCCTTTGCCCTTTTCGCGAATGCGAAATACCTCAACAAGACGGCGGCAACGCTCCTGACGGTGTCGGATGTGTTGCCTACAAAGGAGCACATTAGTGCCGATCAGAGGGAGAGGTCGTTGGATAAGATGATCAATCTGGCCTTAGAATCGTGCCTTAAGATGTAAGCAAAGACTAAAGGGGTTTACGGGTTTAACGTTTAACGTTCTTAAGGTCGACCATGCATTAGCGTAATGAGATGTTCATGAAATCAGTATGTTTAAATTCGTAGGGGTATTTCGAATTGAAGAACGTTAAACGTTAAACCCTTAAACGTCTCAACCTTTGCGTGAAACTAGAGATCCACTCCTTTAGTTTTGGCGAAATTATTCACCTTTTCCACAAATGAAAAATCACCAATCATCCCCCTTATCTTCTTAATGTCATCAGCGAAAATCCTGTCTTCCTCCGCGAAGCTAACGGCTTCACGTACGTGATCGTGCGCGAATTCGAGGATGGCGCTGCTCTTTAATGGCCGGCGGAATTCAATGGCCTGGCACGCGCTCATGAGTTCGATCGCTAGTATGTACTCGAGGTTGTCGAGAATGTTGTTTAGTTTTCTTCCACTGATACTTCCCATGCTGACGTGATCTTCCTGGCCTAGCGATGTGGGAATGCTATCCGCACTTGCGGGATAGCACATCGTCTTGTTTTCGGTGACGAGCGCGGCAGTCGTGTACTGCGGAATCATGAAACCACTGTTCAAACCCACATCCTTCATGAGTAACATAGGTAGTCCCCATTTTCCCTCCAACAACAAATAACAGCGACGATCGGAGATGTTTCCTATCTCGGCCGCGGCGAAGCAGCAGTAGTCCAGCGGCAGTGCTAATGGTTGTCCATGAAAATTTCCACCGCTGATTGTATCATCTGCTGAAAAAATGATTGGGTTGTCGGTGACGGAATTCAACTCTGTCTCGGTAAGCTCTTTCAGATGTTGCCATGCATTCCTTGACGCGCCATGTACCTGTGGCATGCAGCGAAGGCTATATGGATCCTGTACCCTTCCACAGTCGATATGCGATTGCATGATCGCGGAATCGTGGAGGATTGAACGGAGTCGTTGTGCTACAATCCGGCTACCATCGAATGGTCTGAGCTCGTGCAATCGCTCATCGAAGGGAGCTTTAGTCCCAGTTAGCGCTTCGAGGCTCATAGCGCCGATGATGTCGGCTGCCTCGAGACAATTCTGCATTCGTAGTACGGCCTTCACCGCAAACGCGAGAATGAATTGAGTTCCATTAATAAGTGCGAGCCCTTCTTTTGGGCCGAGTTGCAAAGGTGAAAGCTTAAACAATTTCAACACTTCCGGCGTTGGCTGTGCTAGATAACGATCGTCTTTCTTATTCGATGAGTAACATTCACCGAGACCAATCAGTGGGAGGAAGAGGTGTGCCAGCGGAGCGAGGTCACCGGAGGCGCCGACGCTTCCTTTCTCTGGAACGACAGGCGTTACGTTATTATCGATATGCCAGATAATTCGCTCAAGCGTTTGCAGGCGTATGCCGGAGTAGCCCTTGGCTAGCGCGTGCACTTTGGTGATGAGCATTATCCTGGCGATCTCCATAGGAATGGGATTGCCTACACCGACGCTATGACTTTGGAGTATTTTATGCTGCAGTGTGGTGGTATCCTCCGCCGATATCCTCGTATTCGCGAGGATCCCGAAGCCGGTATTGACGCCGTATACGGTCTTGTTGTTGGCCACGATCTCCTGGACCTGTTGTTCACTGGCACGAATCTTCTCGATGGCGTCGTCGGTTAAGATGCCCTTCATTTTCCCCGTGGCTAGTGCGATAGTGGTATCTACGGTTAGGTTATCGATACCGTAGTGAAACTCAGTGTTCATATTGACTGTTGTGGCTGCAAGTAAAGGGAATTTTCTGAATCTAAATATGGCCTAAACGTCTATTTCAATTATCTTTGCGCGTCTAATACGGCCCGGTAGCTCAGTTGAATAGAGCAACTGCCTTCTAAGCAGTAGGTCATTGGTTTGAATCCAATCCGGGTCACAAAGTCGAGCGAAACAGTCTTGTAAACAAAAGTTTGCGAGACTTTTTTTTTGACTGTGATGAAAGGGATTTCCTGGATGTCAATAAATAGACCGCAGATTATCATGATTGTTATGATTTTCGCAGATGGGCATGGTTCGTCCAGTATACGAAGTTAGCAACGAGCATTCATACCAAAATCATAACAGTCATGAAGATCTGCGGCCAACTAGTTCCTATTTTTATGAAAACATTTTTCGGTAATGGAAGTTTGACTGTGATGAAAGGGATTTCCTGGATGTCAATAAATAGACCGCAGATTATCATGATTGTTATGATTTTCGCAGATAGGGATGGTTCGTCCAGTATATGAAGTTATTAACGAGCAATCATACCTAAATCATAACAATCATGAAGATCTGCGGTCAACTAATTCCTATTTTTATGAAAACATTTTCCGGAAATGGAAGTAAAAATCGAAGACTCATGGAAGCAAGCTCTCAAGAAAGAATTCGCTAAGCCCTACTTCCAACAAATCCCCAATCACATCAAAACAGAGAAGCAACAGGGAAAGACTATTTACCCTCCCGGTTCACTCATCTTCAACGCCTTCAACACAACCCCATTTGATACGCTGAAGGTTGTCATCCTTGGCCAGGACCCATATCATGGCCATGGCCAGGCGCATGGTCTCTCCTTCTCCGTACCGGATGGCATCGGACCTCCTCCTTCATTAGTCAACATCTTCAAGGAACTTCAGGAAGACATCGGCATCGCCATACCCAGGCATGGTAACTTAACCCACTGGGCGAAGCAAGGCGTGTTCCTCCTCAATGCATCACTCACCGTTCGCGCGGGTGAACCCATGAGTCATGCCCGCATCGGGTGGGCTGAGTTTACCAATGAAGTCATAAAGACTATCTCCGACACTCGTGAACACGTAGTTTTCATGCTCTGGGGAAAATTTGCACAGGAGAAACGAACACTAATTGATGATAAGAAACATCTAATACTTCGATCGGTACATCCTTCTCCCCTTTCGGCGCATGGCGGGTTCTTCGGGTGTAAGCATTTCTCGAAGGCCAATGCGTGGCTGATGAGCAAAGGCATCGATCCAATTGATTGGCAACTTTAATTTGTCGCAAGATGATTCTCGCAAAGACGCAAAGTTTCGCAAAGCCGCAAAGAGTGACTTTGTCGCCGACTTCATTACCACGGGTGAAAGAAACGACAGGATCAAATTTCAAGATTCCCTTTGCGTCTTTGCGAGAAACCCCTGGCGCTTTGCGTGAAACCCTCGGCGGCTTTGCGTGAGGCTTGACCTGTGTATATTTGTAACAAATGAATAAGATGATCCCCCCCGATCTAACACTCGAAACAAAGAAGGCAATCTTGCGACCGCTATCAATGGATGACTATGATGCCTTCCTTGCGCTTGCGAAAAAGGACTTCGACATGTGGGAATACTTTTCGCTCAATCTTGGTGATGAGAAACAACTCACCCGATGGTTTGAAATGGCCTTCGCCGATAAGTCCGCTAATACTAGACGAGCGTTCACCATTATCGACAAAGAGAGTGGAAAGATTGGTGGAAGCAGTAGTCTCGGCAACATTGCACCACACGATCTTCGCGCAGAGATCGGATGGAGCTGGCTCGGTAAAGAGTTTCGCAGCACGGGCCTCAACCGCCACGCCAAATACGCGATGATGAAATACGCATTCGAGCAGCTGAATTATGAGCGCGTCGAATTCAAGACCGATGTGCTCAACGCACGGGCACGTAAAGGGCTCGCCAACGTTGGAGGAATCGAAGAAGGCATTCTCAGGAGTCATATGACGATGTGGAATAATCGAAGAAGAACATCCATCTACTACAGCGTCCTTAAGTCTGAGTGGCCGGGAGTGAAGTTGCGGTTATTTGCAGACGGTTATGACGTTTAACGGTTAAGAATTGGCGCGTTTAACGTTTAAGAGTTTAACGTTTAACGTTCTTGGAATCGAACACGCCTTATTGATACCACAACCTATTAATTAGATACTGAATTGTGAAATGCCTCAAACCATTTTTGAAAATGCTGCTTAAGAACGTTAAACGTTAAACCCTTAAACGTTAAACGGCAACTAACAATGACCACAGCAAAAAACATTTTGGGCCGACTTTCGGCTTTCTGGGCCTTAATCATCTTCTTCATTACGATGCTCATCGTCGTTATCCCGTTGTGGGCAGTGGGATTGGTTGAGGAGCCGAGACGCACGGTGATCTTCCAACATATCTCCCGCATATGGATGCAAACTTTTTTTCTGTTGACAGGTGTGAGGATCGATGTGAAGGGAAAAGAACATTTTCGCAAGGGAGAAAATTATGTGGTCGTATCCAACCATAATTCGTTCATGGATGTGCCGCTCACTACGCCCTTCATTCCTGGCCCCAATAAAACCATTGCAAAAGTTGAGATGGCCAGAATTCCTCTCTTCGGCATGATCTATCGCCGCGGAAGTGTTCTCGTGGACAGGAAGAGCGAAGAGAGCAGGAAGAGCAGCTATCATCAAATGAAGGAAGTGCTAACTATGGGAATGCACATGTGCATTTATCCGGAAGGAACACGTAACAAGACAAGTCAACCACTACAGGCTTTTCATAACGGGGCTTTCCGTCTCGCCCTCGACAGCGGCAAAGCAATACTCCCTACTGTAATATTCAATACAGCCAAGGTGCTTCCCATCAACAAACCATTTTTTTACTGGCCTGTCAGAATAAGAATGCATTTCCTTCCCGCCGTACCCGTAGGCAATCTAACCATCGACCAATTGAAGGAGAAAGTACACGCCATCATCCGTGAGTACTACGTGAAACATAAAGATCAATAGCCAACGAAATATGATCTCGAGCGATTGATCTTCAAATCCTGGAGGATGCCCGACTTCGGACTGATGGTAAAATTGAAATATCGGTATGGACTCACCGGAGTTACGTTGATCGACATCTGCCAGCAGTGCATATCCCTCGAAATAGACATCTGGAATGTCTGTAGTTTCTTAGTATCGAAATCAAAATACCCGTTCACGCTAAAGTTCCATTTCGGCGTTAGATTGAAACTTCCGTTGAAGTTGGCACTCGACGTAAGTATTGTTTCAAATCCGCTGTAGTCAGGTTTGAACTGCTCGCGGAAGTTGAGGGAATAGGAAAGACTGATTGACCAGGGAATGTTGAAATCCACGAATTCGGCCGGATTCTGCCGCATGTAGTCCAAGAGTCGCTGTTGATCCGCGATCAACAGTGGATCATTTCCGAGGTTCTTATTTTGCTGCTGTTTCTGTTGCTCCTTTGCTTCATCTTTCGGCTTGCTCTGGAATGAAGTCGACATGGCGATGTTGCCCGATGAGATCCGTCCAGGCCTGAACTTTCCACCGCTCCATGCGAATTTGTCGATGTCCCTACCCCGATCATCCGTTTGATATGGATCCAAAACCGCATTGGCCGTGATATTTATTTTATCGAACAGGTTTGTACGGAAATACAATTGGACTGTCGACAACTTCATCGAGTCGGCGAAGAAATTATAATTCATCGAAAACCCATAGCCATCGACCAGTCGTATCTTTTTCGGTTCTTCGACTTCAGTTGAATCCGACGGATCAATCTTCTTTGGCCTCATCTTCATTTCAAGATTATTGTCCACCTGGAGGTTCAATCCACCATACCTGCCTTCAGAGAAACCGGTAAATAATGCTCCTTCGAATTCTGAGAAGCGGGCGGTATATCCCGTAGTATCCACCTGTGTTGTGTAGAAATGTTTGCGGGAGAGATCTGGCTGGTAGTTCAGACTCAACGAAGGTCGGATCACGTGACGGATCGCATAGATCCTCGATTTCTTAAATTGATACGTACCGAAGATGGCCGTACTAAAGCTCAGCCCCATCGATGCCTGGTGGTCGACAAAGAAACCTTCTGTAATAGTTGAGTCAAGTTTTTCCGTTATCGGATTCCATTTCCTGCGGAAAGTCTGGTTTATCCATACTTGCGAATAAGATAAAGATGGCGACACCACTACGGCTCCATTCAATATTGGCGGCAAAGAAAGCGTCACTGGTATACTATGCCTCGCGCCCCACTGTAACGTGTCTATCACATTGCGTAATTTAAACGCCGTATCATAAAATGCTATCTGGTTTCGTAGACTTCCATTATAACCGATACCAATTTGCTCGTACCATCTTTTTGCACCTGCGGCCTCTTTTCTTTCGAATGGATATAATGTGCTTACAGCAAAATTGACGTCCGGAAGACTAAGGTTGACAAGCCGCGTCAGGTTATTCTGGCTATGGTTCGCACTGACTGTAAGGTTGTAAGGCTTATCGGCCCAGGTCTTCGAATAAGTTATAGAAGAACCAAGCAGACTCTGATAATTCAATTGGGGGCTGTTCGGAACAAACCTGTTGTAGCTAGTCGAGCTTGCATTCACACTTGCTGAGAAGGACGTTCCCGGTCTTGCTCTTGAATCGGAACTATGATTCCAGGTAAGCGTATAGCTCTTGTTCTTGAAATAATCGGGATCTCCTTTAAAATTCATCTTCGTACGCTGAAGTCCGAAGTTGAAGGCCCCACTATAGCGATACCGCTTACGGTAAGTAGGATTAACGTTGGCCAGCCAGCCACCATATGAATAGACGCTACCATACACTTTCACATCCCAATAGTCATTCATCACTTTGTAATACCCAAGACCTTCAAGTCCGAGACCGAATTGTTCATTAGTGGCGAATGTTGGCGGAAGCAACCCACTACGCCTGCCTTGGCTCAGTGGAAAGAAACCAAATGGAAGGTAGATGGGTACTGGCACGCCTTCGAATTCCGGATGCGCAGGACCAGAGACCGCAAGCTTCTGATTGATAACTTTCAGTCTGTTTGCTTTGAATGCAAAGTGAGGCTGGTCGAGGTTGCATGTAGTAAAAAGTCCTTCTTTTACAAAAGTCACGCGGTCATCAACTTTCTTAATTGTCTTTCCGTGTACATACATCTCACCTTGCTGGGTGATAGTATTTACTGTGAGTCCCTTCTGGGTCTTGAAATTATATCGAATGGTATCACTCGTGAAAAAATTCTCGGCCTGTTTAAATTGCGCTTCTTCCAACACATATCCCAGGCTGTCTTTTTTATTGTATGCTGTCAATACCTGTGTTTGCTGGTCGATTTCTACCTGTGGGGCCGTAAGGGTTATGTCCTGATATTCCGTCTTCGTTTTCCCATACAGCAAGATCTTCTTGACGTGAATGAATACCACTGCCGAGTCTTCGGCATAGTAATTTACGGGAGCGTCGAGGGTATCTTTAGAAAGTTTTAATGAAAAAGTGTCAACCTTCTGGCCCCGAAGGGAGTCATTAAGTAGACGGCTGCTGTCCCCCGGTGGGATTGTATCACGGGTGGGATTGGCAATAACACGGTTGGTGTTTCCGTTGTTGATCCGCGGAGGTATAGTGTCTGTTGTTAAAGGTCTGGTAAAAACACGGCCGGGTAAGCGTTGAGCAGAGGCATTCGACGTTACTATGAAAAGGCTTGCAACAGTCAATATTGCAATAAAAAAGAATTTTGAACTAAATTCGTGCAGTTGCCTCATACGGTTGTGGCAAAAGTAAATCTTTCAGACCTAAACAATTTGTGAAGATTGCGAATATACGAACCCATTAAAATGGAAAAACCATCATGAAAAGGAGCTTACTCTTACTCTCAGCATTTGCATTTTCGGTATTTCTTCTCTCCTTCAAGGCTGAAAAAAACAACGCTGTACCTAAGGCCACTATCAAAACATTAATCATCGATCCAGGTCACGGTGGATTCGATGGCGGGGCACGAGGTACATTTTCCAGTGAAGCAGCTGTCAGTCTCCAGGTATCATTGAAATTCGGGAAGGCGATCGAACGGGAATTTCCAGGTATCAAGATCATATTCACCCGCACTACCGACATTATGCCCGGCAACAAGCGGACCAAGGACGAAGGTCTGAAGTACCGCGCCAACCTTGCTAATGAATCAGGTGGCGACCTCTTCATCGCGGTGCACTGCAACTCCGCTCCACACATCAGGCATAGAGAACTCACCGGTTATAAGAATACAGTTGTCTATACTGGTAAAGGAAAGAAAAGAAAAAAGAGCACTCGCAAGGTGCCTCAGTACAGGTATTGGACCAGCCCTAACCCGGCATCGGGTACAGAAACATACATCTGGGCCGTAAGCAAGAATGACGCGAAGGTCAACTCTATCAATAAGACTGAGTTTTATGGTGAAATCGACTCGACGAGTGATGGCACTGCCCTGGAACTTCCCGATCCATCCGATCCAGCCGAGAAGGCAAGGATGCTTATCTACGCTCAACAATACTTCCGGAAAAGTCTCAACCTGGCTGACCTCGTAGAGCGGGAATTTGAACATACAGGTCGCATCAGCCGCGGGGTAAAACAAAGGAATGATGCTGGTATCTGGGTATTGCAGGCCACTGGAATGCCGAGCATTCTGGTTGAGATAGGGTTCATATCAAACAGGGACGAAGAGGAGTATATCAACAGTGACAAGGGCCAGGATGAGATTGTGGAGGACCTGGTGAATGCCTTCCGCGTGTATAAGCAGAAGCTCGAATCTAAGTCGATCAATACGGCACCTTAGTCTCCAAATAAGCTATTTTGATGAAGGATGGACCCCAGGTCCATCCTTTTTTATTAGCTGAGTTTTAATGATTTAAAAATAAATGGCTAATTTGGCAGCTTGAAAACCTTACTCGGTAAATTGAATCCCGCATGAAAATCAGCAACGAAACCAAAGTAGGCATATTGACGGTGGTAGCTCTCGTTATCTTGATCGTGGGCTTTAATTTCCTAAAAGGCAAAGATGTTTTCAATGATAAGACCAAAATATATGCAGTATTTCAAAAGGTAGGTTCGCTAGAAAAATCTAATCCGGTAAAAATAAACGGGTACACGGTTGGAACGGTTTACAAATTGGAACCAACGGATAAGAACATGAAAGGCATAAGGGTCACGATTAACCTGATTGAGGACATCAACATCCCATATAATTCAATCGCATTTATAGACGCTAGTTTTCTTGGTACTTCCGCAATTGCTATCGATAGAGGTAATGCTACAACTTATTTAAAGAATGGGGACATACTTCCAACAAGAGACGATGCCGGCATATTCGCCAACCTTTCTTCCGAGGCAGGGCCTACACTAGTTAAGATACGCTCGTCGCTCGATTCGCTCAATCTTGTTCTTGGCAATATTAATCGGCTCTTTAACACGGATGCGAAGAACAACCTTCAGCAGACGATGGCCAACCTCAACAATGCTACTCGTTCACTCAACATGATGCTCGACCCAAGTAACAGCGCGCTCGCAAGATCTCTCAATAATGTAGGTTCCATCACCGACAATCTCAGGAAGAACAATGACAGCATCAGCCTCGTGATCAGCAATGCAAAACAATTTAGCCAAAAGCTTTCGCGATTGGATCTGGACAGGACGATGGATACATTGCAGGCAGCCGTATCGCAACTGAGGGGCACGATTGCGAAGATGTCAAGTACTGATGGTACGCTTGGGGCACTCATTAACGATAAGAAGCTATATAATCAGTTCACTGACGTGGCGCTTAGCCTCGAAATATTACTTGATGATCTTCGGGCTCATCCCAAACGGTACGTTAATTTGTCCATATTTGGGAAAAAGGATAAAGGAGGCGCGTTAACTTCGCCATCGAAAAAAGATACACTTCCCAAGTGAAGCTACTGATACATCGTTTCCATTTTATTGCGTGCTTCTTACTTTTCCTGCTGCTTGCAGCCACCGATTCTGTAATGGCACAAGTTCCATCCCAGGACGATGTAGACAGGGTCGAAATTCTTAACTACACCAAACGCCTCACCTACCAGACTATTGATGATTCGACTCAGCTTACCATAATTGCGGGCAATGTGAAGCTGCGACAGGGAGCGACGATCTTTACGTGCGATAGTTGTGTGCTAAATAACCGAACGAATATTTTCGAAGCCTGGGGCAGAGGTGGAAAGGTGCACATTAATGATTCCGATACTACCAATATCTACTCCAGCCATCTTCTCTATTACATGAAGACAAAGCAGGCCTTCCTCGACGGTGGCGTGCGACTAACTGATGGACATGCCACACTCACAACACCGGATCTGGAGTATGATATGCAAACCAATATCGGGATCTATAAGAACGGCGGAAAGGTGATTAACAAGAAGACAACCATTACGAGCCGCGAAGGATGGTACTACGCGGATATGAAAGATATCTATTTCAAGAAGGACGTATTATTGAAGGACCCGGCATACACGATCGTCACGGATTCTTTGCTAGTCAATTCTGAATCCCAGTCAACTCGTTTCATATCGATGACTACCATTACAGATAGCAGCGGGCGTGTGATCAAGACGAGGGAAGGCTACTACAACCAGCAAACCGGTAAGGCCGAGTTCGGTCAGCGTCCAATAGTGATCGATGGGGATACCGAAGTCACTGGCGATGTAATGCAGATAAATGATAGCACAGGAATATCGGTTGTGCAAGGAAACGCGATTATCGTAGATAAGAAAAATAAGACAACCATCATTGCCGGCGCCATTTACCGAAACAAGAATACCGATGCGATCATGGCGGTGCGAAAGCCGCTCATGATCATTCAGCAGGATAATGACTCCATATATATAAGTGCCGATACATTGTTTTCTGCCCGCCTGACTGACTTGTATGGAACGACGAAGCCTGCGGGGATCGGCATCGCGACGCCGGATACTACCGGAGCCATTGATTCTGTATTAGCAACCACGGACTCCGGCAGGGTACGCATAGACACCGTGATCGTACCGAATACCAAGCGTCCTCCACGGCGAAGCAGTATCGGGAGGGATACAGTCGCCGAAGCGGAAATCGCGAAGATCGATTCAGCCGCAGTTGTCGATTCAGTTGGTCAACCAAATGTAGAAGTGATCGATTCCTCAGCTATACTCCTGCCGGGAGGATTAAATCGAGCCAGAGATTCAGTGATGGTGCACACTACCCGCGGGACACAAATGGTAGCGCTTAATGAGAAAGACAGCAGCAATCGATACTTTGAGGCTTACAGGAATGTGCGTATCTATAACGACTCATTGCAGGCGGCATGCGATAGCTTATTTTATTCCTTCAAGGACTCTGTCTTTCGATTGTATGATGATCCTGTAGTTTGGGCAAAGGAAAGCCAGATCACTGGAGATACGATTCACCTATTCACCAGGAACAAGAAGGCCGACAAGATAGAGGCAATTGAGAACAGTCTTGTGGTAAACCGCCTAACGGATCAGGCCTTCAACCAGATCAAGGCTTCGAGGATTGATGGATTTTTCATTGATGGAAACATTGACTCGGTGAGAGCAAAGGGATATGCTGAGTGTATCTATTACATACAGGACGATGACAGCGCCTATACCGGTATCAATGAATCCAAGTCAGACATCATGGATGTCTTCTTCCGCAACAAGGAACTTTTCAAGGTTGTCATGCGCAGCGCCGTAACCGGAACACTATGGCCCATCAGGCAAAAGAGCCCGTCGGAAATGCGCCTCCCTAATTTCAAGTGGCTGGAGTCCAGGAGGCCGAAGTCGAAGCTTGAGATGTTCGAATAGGTCGAAAGTCGGCAAGTCCGAAAGTCCGAAAGACCTATCTCTAATTCGAAAACAAAATCTCCATGTCGAACTGGTCTTTCGGACTTTCGGACCGATGGCTTCTCGCCACACTTTTGCATTTCCTTTAGACTATGTTGGCACTATTTTTCGTTCTCAGTGAACAAAATAGATCACCATGAAAAAGTTAATTTGTTCTTTCCTCTTCATTTCCGGTTTTTGTTTTATCACCTCGGTCTCTGCACAGGATTATAAGACTGCACTCGGCGTACGTCTGAGTAGCAGTTCGGCAATGGTTAACAACTCTGTTTCGTTGAAACATTTTCTTAACGACAGAACTGCAGTTGAAGCGCTTCTTTCATTTGGTGATCCCCTCGCGCTCGGCGCCATGATCGAAATACACAAACCCTTTGCCGCCTCCGGTGTTCAATGGTTCTATGGTGGTGGTGGCTATATCTCTTTTGTCAAGACATACGACGCAGCTAATAATAAGACCGGCACCGATCCCAACTTCGGCGCAATGGGTGTAGTTGGACTCGATTATAAATTCGCCAACCTTCCATTGAACCTTTCACTCGATTGGAAGCCCGAATTGAACCTGATCGGGGATATCAATTTCGAGCCGGCTGCGATTGGGTTTACAGCAAGGTTTACCTTTTAAGAAGATAAATACTAGGAATTGGGAATCGGTAATTGGGAAGCGGGCTGTATGTCTAACTCCCGATTACCGATTTCTAATTCCTGCCCCTTCCACGTTGGATGATTCCCTAGATGGTCGGGTCCCCAATTTTTCCACAGGGCCCTCAGGAGTGCAAATATTTTCGTGATTGTGCGTTTTTGTGCGGGAATTTCACATATATTTAGCACTGAAATTGAAACTAACCTTTGCTTAAAAAAGAACGGCAGGCTTATATTTTGCACCAGGTAAACCTGCACAATAAGGTGCTCTCTTCCTCGCTGTCCGCGGATATTAATGTGTCCGAAGACACCATCCGCCGCGATCTGATGGAGCTTGCGGAAGAAGGTAAAGTGATAAAAGTCCACGGAGGAGCTCTCTCCCACTCTTTCAGCCAGGTACATTTTCCCGCCAACGAAGTTTACTCCCAAAGCCAAAAGAAGAAGATAGCCAATAAAGCCATCAGCCTTATCAGCAATGGTATGTTCATCCTGACGAGCGGAGGCACTACGATCCTGGAAATGGCCCGTTCCCTTCCGCCACAATTGAAGGCAACATTCATCTCAGGCAGTATTGCCGCCATCCTCGAGTACATGCATCACCCGAACATAGAAGTGATACTGATCGGTGATCGTATTTCGAAGAGCTCCAAGATCACCGTGGGGCCGGAAGCCATCGCCAAGATTCGGCAGATGAAGGCTGATATTTGCTTCTTAGGAACGAACGCAATCGACCTAAATCATGGAATTACCGATAATGATTGGGAGGTGGTGCAGCTAAAACGTGCCATGATAGAGTCTTCTCAAAAGGTGGTTTGTTTGTCAATCGCCGAAAAGATCAACACATTTCAGCCGATCCATATATGTGATCTCTCAAAGATCGATATACTGATCACGGAGTTACCGGCTGACGATCCGTCCCTGCTGCCCTATGCAGAAGCCGGAATCCGGGTTTTATAATGAAGGACGGCAACGCGAAGAGCACCGACCACGATGTCCAATTATCCATCCTGTGAAACGATACCGTTTTAAATTGTCGTTTGTACTGCTTATTAAACATATATCTAAAACAACAAGCTATGAGAAAAATTCTCCGGTTATTAGTAGCATTATCGCTGTTAGTACTGGTATTCCCGCCGGCTTTGCAGGCACAGCAAAGAACGATCACGGGAACAGTGTTATCAGATGACAACAAGACTCCGATGAGCGGGGTAACTGTCAGGGTTAAAGGAACCAGGCGAATCACACAGACCAATGCAGATGGAAAATTCAGCATCCAGGTGAATTCAGGCGAAACCCTACAGATTTCTTATGTAGGTTATGAATCGCAGGATGTAAATCCAGGATCGGGCAATGAAGTTGGCATTAGTCTCAAGTCGACTGATGGCACGCTTGGCGAAGTGGTTGTAACAGCCATGGACATCAAAAGGAATTCACGAGAACTTGGATATTCAGCGCAGAAACTTGGAGGTAAAGAAATTGCCGAGACCCAGCGTGAGAATTTCCTCAATAGCTTACAGGGACGCGTCGCAGGTTTGACCGTCACTCCAACGACCGGGCAGGCAGGTGCATCCTCCCAGATCGTATTAAGAGGCTTCAATACACTTTCACTCAACAACCAGCCGCTGTTTGTGGTAGACGGGATCATTCTCGACAACTCTACCATTAACGAGACGTCCAACGGCGGAACCGCCCTTGGACTTGCCTCCGACAGGCCGAATCGTAATAGCGACTACACCAATAGAATTGCGGATCTGAATCCTGCCGATATCGAGCAGGTAACCGTGTTGAAAGGTCCGGAAGCCACTGCCTTATACGGTAGCCAGGCGAGCGGTGGCGCTATCGTGATCACCACGAAGAAGGCGCAGACCGGAAGGTTCTCTGTCAACTATGACAACAGCTTCCGTTTCTCAGAGATTTCGAGGTATGTTGATGTCGATAATACTTTCAGTCCCGGTACAAATGGTGTCCCCGGCTCTACCTTCTCCTATTATGGGCCAAGGTATCCTGAAGGCACCAGGAAGTTTGACAACATCGGAAACTTCTTCCAGACAGGATTTGCACAGACACATAACCTGAGCGCAGATTTTGGTACCAAGAATCTTGGATTCAGAGTAAGTGGTTCGATGTTCGATCAAAAAGGCGTAGTACCGACAAATGCTTATAAGAAGTACAATGTTCGTTTTACAAATACTACCAAGATCGGCAAGTTCATAGAGCTGACTCCCTCTTTCCAATACATCACCTCAGAAACTGAGAAGCCGCTCCGCAGTGCCGGTGGCTATCTCCTTGGTCTGTATGTATGGCCTTCGAACCGCGACATCAGGAGATTCGAAGATGAGAATGGTAACAAGCTTTCAGCATTCTCTGCCGATCCATATGCAGAGACAGACAATCCTCTCTATAATGTAAACCGTAATCGCGGTTTCGACAATACCAAGAGGTATATCGTGTCTGGTGGTATCAACATCAACCCATTTGACTGGTTGAGTGTTTCCGGCAGATTTGGATATGATCATTATGAGACTACAGGGTACACTTTCTACCATCCCCTCTCCCAGTTAACTTCAAGAGCACAATTAGGTGCCCTGGATAATTTCTGGAGAAAATACAATGGTTACAATCATACTATCACTGCAACAGCTAAGAAGAGTATAGGTAAGTTTAGCGGCCGTTTGATGGTAGGTACGATGTGGCAGGATTACCAGACTGAAATGTTTGCGATCTACGGCACAGGTCTTATTGACTCAGTTGGACTTGCCGATGGCAAGATGTATAAATTCATCAACGGTGTCCGCACTGTGGTCACAGATGCGACTTTCGATCAACTCGTTGGTCCTCGTACAGACAGCAGCATCACAAGGCCCAATACACGGGTAAGATTGTTGAGGAATAACATGGGGGAATACAACCAATATATCAGCCGCCAGATTGCCTATTTTGGTGAGGCTGCACTGAGCTATAATAACTACCTGTTCCTAAGTTATACCCGCCGTTTTGAGTCAGCATCGGTATTCCCTAAGGATTTCAGAAATTATAACTACCCTGGATTTAGCCTTAGCGCCATCATATCGGACATGTTCCCTAAAGTGAAAGGAAAGATCGTCAACTTCTGGAAACTTCGAACATCGCTCGCGCAGACGGCAAGGTTGGCCGACCCTTACAAGAACCAGTCTGTATTCGTGAACAATTTCACGAGCAGCAACGTTGGTCTCATCTATTCTTATGGATTTGATAATAACAATCCATTCCTCGCTCCGGAAAAACAGAAGACGTATGAAATCGGTACTGAGTTGAGGTTGTGGAGTGGTAAGCTTGGTATCGACATGGCTTATTATAATACTCTTTGTACTGATCAGATTAGTCAGCAGTTCAGGGCCAGCTATGCTACAGGTTTTATCCTGAATACGCAGAATGCGGCGAGCACCCGCAACCAGGGTGTGGAGTTGATTGTAGACTTTGCTGCGATGAAGAAAAAAGATTTCACCTGGAACATGCGGTTCAATTTCAACCGTGCATGGAGCGAGGTGTTGAAACTTCCAGATGCTATCCAGTATGAATATTACATTGCCGACACCTGGCTTTACGGTAACGCACGCGGTGGCTTGATCCGTGGTGGATCTACTTCAACTATCACAGGTTTCCATTACTTGAGAAATAATAAGGGGCAGATCATTATCAGCCCTGCTACCGGAGTCCCTGTAGTTGAGCAGACATTCACTATCATAGGTAACAGGCAGCCGGACTTCACGCTTGGTACAGTGAATACGTTCAGGTATCGCAATTGGAGCCTCAACTTCCTTCTTGATCTGAAAGTTGGTGGCGATGTGTTTAACGCTACCGAAATGTATCTGACAATCCAGGGCAAGAGCAAGAGGACACTCGACAGGGAAACACCACGTGTGATCGAAGGTGTATTGCAGGATGGACGTGAGAATTCAGGTACTCCTACTGCAAATAATATCGTGATAACTCCGCAATTCAACCAGGCATATTATACAACGATGCCGGAAGAAGAGTTTGTACAAAAGGATGTAAACTTCCTGAAGTTGAGAGATCTTACACTCAGCTATATGGTTCCTTCGCAGAAGCTTGGCAAGTCAAAGATCTTCAAGACACTTAGTTTCTTTGTGACTGGTAATGATTTGTTCCTGCTGAGCAATTATAGAGGAGCTGATCCTGCAGTGAATGGAAACACAGCTGGTTCAAGCGGCGTAGGTGGATTCGGCTTTGACTATGGCAGTTTGCCTGCACCAGTTTCTGTAAACCTTGGATTGAGGGCAGGATTCTAAAAAAACTAAAAAACGAATTATGAAAAAGAATTTCAAATACTTATTAATTGCGGTGTCAGGCGGCCTGTTGTTTGGATCCTGCGCAAAGAAGCTCGATGAGGCTTACCCCAATCCGAACGCGGGGGTGAGGCAGCCGATCGAAAAGATTTTCCCAAGTATGATCGGCAGCCTTGTGGGAAGTTCTTCCGCAGCAGGAAGCGCCTATGGTCTTGCCGCCGATGCCCTGTTGGTTGGCCGGTATGTTCAATACTGGGGAACCTATGCCGTAACCGCAGTAGGTGGCAACCTGGGAACTCAATACGATCGTATGGGAGGGACAGTTGGTGCAAGCGATAATCTCGGCTCGGTCTGGGCGGCGCACTATTATGGAATGGGACAAAACCTAAACCGAATCATCGAATGGGGCAGCGAAGAGCAGAAATGGGATTTTGTCGGAGCTGCCTGGGCGCTCCGCGCCTGGAGTCTTTTTGAGAATACCAATCAGTACGGCGATATGATCTTACGGGAAGCTTTTAACACCAGCCTGCAAACCTTCAAGTATGAAGAGCAGGAAGAAGTGTATGATTCGGTAAGAGCAACATGTCACCGTGCCATTAGTTTCCTTATCCGAACAGATGGAAATGTAAATCCAACCAATTTCGCGGCTAGTGATTTCTACTTCAATGGAGGAAGCATCGACAAATGGAAGAAGTTTGTTTATGGAATACTTGCTCGCAGCTATGCATATGTGAGCAACAAGTCTACATATAGTGCAGACTCGGTGATAAAATATGCTAACCTTTCTTGCAAGATTAACGTGGACAATATCACAGCAAAGTTTGCAAACACGGGTATCACCGGAACTTCCAATTATTATGGGAACCTTAGGCAGAATGTAAATAATGCAAATACTGCTATCAGGCAGGCGGCTTATATCGCCGATCTGATGACAGGCACAAACCCAGGTGCCTTTACCGGGGCTGCTGATCCAAGAGCCTTTTACATGCTCCGGGAGAATTTAAATGGAACTATTAAAGGAATTACTCCCTGGTCAGGAATGACAGGATTAGTATTGGCTGAAAGACCTCGTAGTTTCGTAAGCACCGGGGCCGACACTCTCGGTTATCCAAATACAGATCAGGGTCGGTATATATTCCGGAACAATGCTGAATTCCCAATAATGACAGCCTCGGAGATTCTATTCATAAAGGCCGAGGCCGAATTGCGTAAGGGATTAAGGGCTGCTTCGCTCATTTCTTACACACAGGGCATCAGCCTTCACTTTGATATGCTGGTTGAGAAATACAGCACTAACGTTGCGCCAGGAAAGGAAATAACTGCTGCAAACAAGGCTGCTTACATGGCAAACACTAATGTAATTCCTGCTACCGATGCGGGCATGACTCTAACGAAGATCATGCTGCAGAAATATATCGCATTGTTTGGCTGGGGAGTTCATGCAACGTGGGCTGACATGCGTCGATACCACTATACTGACCTCGACCCATCCACATCGCAACAAGTATATGCAGGATTCGTAGTTCCTTCGGGAACCAATCTCTATACCAACAATTCAGGCAAGTTAGTATATCGTACAAGGCCGAGATATAATTCTGAGTATTTGTACAACATTCCTGAACTGCAAAGGATCGGAGCATTGTTGAACGATTATCATACGAGAGAAACATGGTTTTCTAAGCCCTAACCTTAAACATCTAAATCAACTACAATGAAACGAACAAAAATACTGATGACAGGTTTAGGGGTAGTGGCTATGGCCGCCTTATACCAGTCGTGTACAAAGACAAATTTCAAGCGGGTAGCAAACACCAACGATGATTTCAACAATAAGGCGCAGGTACAGGTGTATAACGCAACTGTTAATACCACACGTAACTATGTATATGCCGATGGAGTTCCACTTACGGGGGCCCCGATGGTGTATACGCAGACTACGGCTACAAATGCCGCTCATACCGGATCAGGACTTATATTCCTCCTCAATCCAGGTGTGCATGCTTTTTCGATCAGGGATACACTGATCACGAGCACGCAGCCGCCACTCAACTTCGCCGTGAATCTCGATGCGAATAAATTCTATACCATTTTCACATACGATTCTACGAATGCCGTCAAACAGAAAATGGTCGAGACTGAAATCGTGATCCCATCAGATTCTACTGCTCGCGTGCGTTTCGCAAACTTCGTGTATTGGAGAACCGGAACCCCTCCTGCCATGGATATATTCTCTAAAAGGAGAAATGAAAATATCTTCTCTGGAGTAACGTATACGCAGGTGACGGATTTCATTCCTTACGCGTCAACTACAAGTGATTCTCTGATTGTTCGCCAGGCAGGCACTATGATCGCTCTTGATACTGCTGTATTCACCTTCACTCCCAAGAGATCATATACTCTTGTCTTCCGTGGCAGGTATGCAACTGATGAAACGGGTGGAGCATTATTCCCTCGTACATTAGCTGTATTCACTAATAAATAGAAGTATTTAATTCCTGATAAGAGACCGCCACCTGGCGGTCTCTTTTTATGCGCTGGTTCCAAAGAAGAAGTAACAGAGAATGATCGACGTGATAATTCCTACCAGGTCCGCCAGTAACATAGCCCCTACTGCATATCTCGAATTCTTGACGGATACCGCCCCAAAGTAGACGGCGATCACATAGAACGTAGTATCAGAAGATCCCTGCAGTATACATGACAGCCTTCCGGCAAAGGAATCAGCACCGTAGGTAGTCATAGTATCGACCATCATGCCCCTTGCCCCACTACCACTGAATGGCTTTACCAATGCCGTGGGAAGGCCATCGATGAACCGTGTATCGGTACCTAAGGCTGCAAAGAGGCTCTTCATACCATCGATGAGGAAATCGAAAGTGCCACTCGTGCGGAGCATGCTTATCGCAACCAACATACCTACGAGGTAGGGAATGATCCTGACCGCCGTCTCGAAGCCCCCTTTAGCCCCATCGATGAAGGCGCTGAAGATGTCGATTTTTTTATAAATGCCGCCCAGCACGATCAGGAACAGGATCGTGAGTAACAAGCCATTTCCAAAAGCCGCCGAGAAAAATGACAGGCTCGTCTGGTCAAGTGATTTTAAATACACCATGAATGCTGCAATGATACCTGACACTCCGAGTATCCAGGCCAGGATCACTGGTTGCAGTACCCTGATACATTGTTTGAACGATACGATCAGCATCGCCGCTATTGTAGCCACGAAGGTGGCGATCATACATGGAATAAAGATGTCTGTCGCATTCTTCGCTCCCGTTGTCGCCCGCATTGCAATAATGCTCACAGGTATTAGCGTGAGGCCAGAGGCATGCAGTGAAAGGAACATCAACTGGGCATTGGTGGCCGTATTCTTGTCCGGGTTCAATTCCTGTAAACTCTCCATTGCTTTTATCCCAAAGGGGGTAGCTGCGTTATCCAGACCGAGTAGGTTAGCGGAGAAATTCATCATCATGTGGCCGTGTGCAGGATGACCCTTCGGCACACCCGGGAATAGCTTAGTGAAGAAAGGTCCAATAATACGAGCTAACAGGTTCATGCCCCCGGCGCGTTCAGCGATGCTCATGAAGCCCATGAACAATGCCATGATGCCAACAAGACCAATACAAATGTTAACTGCGTCCTTACAGGTTTCGATAATGCCATTGGCCGACTGGACCTTCACTCCAACAATCCTATCTCCCTGCGCCTTGTATATCACGCGGCCATCCTTGTACCGGCTAAGTGTGTCGAGGTTACTTACTACGATCGGACTGGCCGATGCAAAAGAAATATCCTTTACTTGAACAGAATCACCGCTTTTTCCGATGACCATCGTACTGAAGATCTGTTTTTCCTGGCCGCTGAAGAACTTAAAAGCGGCAACTGTGATAGCAATAATGATAAAAGCCGACCAGATCCTGCTTAAAGCCATAAGAAATTACAGATTATAGTTTGTGCTTTGAAGTTAAGGGAGTTTTCGATAAAGCCTAATAAACCTTAGCAAAAGATGAATTCCTGTATCTTTGCCGCCCCGAAAATAAGGCCTGTTGGCCCGAGCTAAGGGATATCAAATTATACAAAAAACAAACCTTCGACATGGCATTGCAAGCAGGAATTGTGGGACTTCCCAATGTAGGTAAATCGACTCTATTCAACGCGGTAAGCAGTAGCGCAAAGGCACAGGCCAGCAACTATCGTTTTTGCACTATTGATCCCAATGTAGGACTTGTGGATGTACCCGATGCAAGACTCAACAAACTGGCCGAGCTGGTCGTTCCTAACCGCATCGTGCCTACACAAATTGAGATCGTAGACATTGCCGGGTTGGTCAGGGGAGCGAGCAAAGGAGAAGGTCTTGGTAATAAATTCCTCGGCAACATTCGTGAAGTCGATGCCGTCATTCACGTGATCCGCTGTTTCGAGGATGAAAACATCCTTCGCGATGAGGGCGCAATCAATCCCATTAGCGACAAGGAGATCATCGATACTGAACTGCAGTTAAAAGACCTCGAGAGCGTCGACAAGAAGATTCAGCGTACCGAGAAGCAGGCCCGTATCGAACCCAAGTTGAAGTCAGAACTCGAAGTACTCATACAATGTAAGCAACACCTTGAAAAAGGCAAAAGCATTCGTGAATTGAAGCTGTCAAAGGAAGAAAGGGTTGCCGTTGCCGACTTGTTCCTCCTTACAGATAAACCCGTGTTATATGTCGCTAACGTTGACGAAGCTTCAATGCATACAGGTAATAAATACTCAGAGGCATTGAAGGAAGCGGTGAAGAACGAAGATGCACAAGTCATCGTGATGAATAACAATATCGAGGCACAGATTGCGGAAATGGAAAATCTCGACGACCGGCAGCTGTTCATGGAAGAGTATCATATGAAGGAGCCAGCCCTCGACAGGCTCATACACTCGGCCTATAAGCTTCTTAATCTCTATACCTATTTTACCGCAGGTGTACAGGAAGTACGCGCATGGACGATCCACGAAGGCTGGAAGGCGCCCCAGGCAGCGGGCGTAATCCACACCGATTTTGAAAAAGGGTTCATCAAGGCCGAGGTAATTTCCTACGATGATTTTGTAAAACTCGGATCGGAAGCCGCGGCGAGGGAAGTCGGCAAGTTAAGGATTGAGGGCAAGGAATATGTGGTGAAGGATGGGGATGTGATGCATTTCCGGTTTAATGTATAGGGTTCACGCAAAGACGCAAAAAAGATTTCACCCAAAGACGCAAAGATTCGCAAAGCCGCAAAGATTTTCCTCAGTGTTGGTTAGATAGAGGTCAAACCACATTTCGAGCAATAAAATTAGATTCCATTAAAGTCTTTGCGGCTTTGCGAATCTTTGCGTCTTTGCGTGAAACCTTTCTGCTTGAAACTAAAACAGCGCCGTGATAGAAGCCCTACCGATATGAACAGTCCTCGAACTCCCCGCCTTCCTACCATCATACTGGAAATTCACTTCCAGGTTATTCAATAGCCTCTTGGTAAACATCAGTGTCCATAGGTAATTCTTGCCAGGTAGCAGTCCATCAAGCATAATGTAGCTCACCGTCGTGGTTGCCGTGGTCTGCGACTTGTAATCGATGTCATTGAAAGTAAACTTTCCAGTCAGCGCGCTATTCTGAAGCACATTGTATTTAGACTCGATATTAAGTGCATTGGAAAATGCCTTCTCGCCACCGTATATAGGTAAGTTTCTCTTGCTTTCCAGGCGATATCCCGTCACAAGTCGAAAAGATGTCCCTCTGATAAAAATAAAGCCCGGCTCGATGCTATAGATGTCCAGCTCATAGTTTCGATTGTCGAATTGGGCATTCGGCGTATACAACGCATTGAATCCTTTACGACCATTTAGGGTAAGTGAAACCGCCTTGCTGAGATTCCATCGCAACTTCCCCGTCCAGTCATTAAGTTTACGACTCTCATATCCATATGTAAGAAGCGATTTACCATTGTTACGGAGGTTGCTAACATCGATTCCCCAAATACTGCTAAAGCGGTTAAACGAAACGGTATTGAGCAGAACCGTATTGAGAGTGATAAGCGCCGTATCATTTACCCCGTATTTGAAAGGGTTGAATTCGAAACTCCCCTTCGCGACCGACTTCTTATTGATCTGGAGAGCGCTGATAATATTGAACTTCGAAACAAACTTCGCGAAACCTTTAATGTCTGCGCTGTTAAGCAACGCACGGGGATTTAGGCTTATACTATAGTTAAAGGTCACATAGTTCGCCTTGATGAACTGATTTGTTGGAGTGAATATCCTAATAAACTTGGCCTGGTCAGGGAAAGCGGCCAGTTCAAACTCATTCAACTGTTGTACCCCATCGTTATTGTAATCGATCCATGCATATTGTCCAGTTCCGGCAGGCACTTCGAGGTAGGCAAAGTCGCGACGCTGCTCCTGCCCTGCCCCTACTTCGTAAAGCATATTTCCAGTCAGCAATCCTTTCCATTCATTCATCACATATTCCGCACGACTTAAGATAGTCTCGTCTTCCAGTTGCCGCGAGACGGCCGCATTGTATACTTTCAGTTTACGGAAAGTTGCATTCAGATAGAACTGCCGCTTGGGATTAGCCAATAACTCTGTTTGGAGATTGAGGTTATAGCTCCTGTCACCCCTGACAAAATCCTTCACGTTTTGATAGCGATACTTGTCGGATCGCGTGAAGAACGTAATTCCATACCGATTCTTTTTCTTCTCGTCAGACCTCAGGTACGCTGACCATGTATCGAAGGAAAATGCATTCGATGCCAATGTGTCGGTTGCCTTATCGCGGGCAGAATTTCTTTCAAGAGCATAGCGAAGACCGAGTCTCCAGTTCTTTATCCTCTTTAGTTGCTTGCTAAGATCTATCGTTGGACGGAGAAACACTCCTTTGCTCATGGCCGCCGAAAACTTGGTAACGGTTAGATCGTTATTAAATGTCCAGCCTTTCCAATTAACATTATGTGTGATGGCATTTTGATAGCCATTGTAGTTATCACTCCTGTTGTAATTCATAAACCGCCAAGCGAACGAATGCTGCTTATCATTCTTCAACGCTGCGCCGATTCTTATGATGCTTTCGGTAGCGGGGACGAACAAGATTGGTAAACCCCAGTCCCGGGAAAACTCGACCGTCCTCAACCTTTCGAGGGGCCTGAACTTATCTTGTACATACTCGTAATCGAGCAACGTATTAAGTAACAAATTATTCTTCTTCCTCAGTAATCTGCTGTTTGTAAGTTGAAACTTCGCGGCCATACCCTGGTCATCACCATTGTCGATCTTCGAAAATGTATTCACATCGTAATTGCTCATTGCCACTTCCGACTTCAAGAGCGTGGTGGTATTGATCGCATAGTCCGCACCCACAGTAAATACCTGCTGTTTTTTTGGTGTTACCAGCACGAGTACGGGTTCGAAATTTCCTTGCTTCGTTCCACCCACGGGCATGATGAATTTAAATACTTTACCATTGGCCCCATTAAAGTCCGCGACATAGTTTCCATTGCCAAACCCAACTTCGGTAAAGGAAAGGTTATACTTTGCAAGAGACGGGTCAGTTGAGTATTGATAAAAGGAATCTACTCCCGTTCCCGGATTATAATAGATCTTCTCATATAAAATCCTGCCCGCTGCAAACGTATCGATTACAGCCGAAGGATAGAATGCCCGCTGAATACTATCGCCAAGCCCCGCCAGAAATTGCTTCTGCTGATTATCTAATACCTGGTTGATCGAAGAGTTCTTCGCATCACTGTTATTAAATATCCCGAATTTTATTTTTAATTTTTTGTTGATATCAAATTCTTGTGATAGATAGAGATTAGCGTTAAGGAAATTTCGGTCTGCGTATTCAAATTCAACCTGTATGCGGCTGTCTTTTGTGATCATCCGGCGTGGAGTGAAAGTAATCTCCGCCGTGTTATAGTTGATGACATAGTCCTGGTCCTCTCCACGCTGCAACAACTCACCATCGACAAATACGCGTTCCGTGTTAGCGAGTATGATGAAGAATATCTCGTTATTTGCGCCACTCAAACGATAGGGGCCTTGGTTTCCTTCGAGACCATTGAAAATGTTTCGCGTGAACTTTCCCTTGGCTATTGACCCACTCACAAGCGTTTTGGAAAAGGTACTCTTGCCGATTCTATTTACCGTCTGAAAAGAAACGCCTTGAAGACGCTTATAGAAATTCAGGAAATAGCTTTGATTTTGCCTGATATCGATATCGCCCAGGTTCAGTTGCCAATTTCGTTTCTTAAACTGTAGAAACACCTGGTCAAATTCATTCAATTGCTGCGTCGTACCATCCGGCTGAATTGGAATGTTATTATCGGTGATCGCAGCCTGGATCTCGATGCTGTCCGCCAACATACCGCTTAGCTGGAGATTAAGAGTTGAATTTAATACCGCATCCTGGCTGTTACCGAAGGCGATCTGCCTACCGAAACTTCCCTCGGCCTTTATCTTTCCAAAATTGAATATTCCTTTTTGTGCCTCGGATAGTTCGTTGTTGAACTCATAAGGGCGCACAGACATATTATTCATCACACTGTCGTAACGCATCCGCTGTGTGACAGGATTTAGTCGATAGGGGAAGACACGGTACACCACCATGATACTATCGGTGGTGGGTTGTTTGTTCCAGAAGAGCATTCCGCGAATGAAGTCGAGGCGATAATCGGACGGCGGAATGTCCACGATCATGAAGCTTCCAGGGACGATGCTGGTAGTATCTACCTGGAGTGAATCAGTTGTTACCCTCAGCTGTTTTTGGCGCAGGTTGGAAGAAGTTCCGGGCATGACAGGGGTCTGCGCACTGCTCATAAATGACCACAGTACGGATATTACGACGATCGATATCCTACGCAAATCGCTCAACAGCAGTGAGTTTTTATACCAAATCGTAAAATTCGCCTTTTTTATTGCCCCTAAAATTCTAAGCGCCTCATATTTCTCGAAAAAAGCGGCAAATTTGACTGAAGTCTATGAAAAAATTGGCGTTTATCCTATTTCTAGCCCTTTGCTCTAGGCATTCTATTATCGCCCAATCAGCAGGAAATCATGGCAAAAGCCATATGGGCTCCCTATTTATCCATCTTCCAATTGGCGAGTTCGCCAGCACACATTTCATTGGAGCCGGCGTCGGGTATTCATGGAGTAACAAACGGTTTGGCGTGCAAATAGCGAGGCTCGCAAGACCAATAAGTTTCAGTGCTGATGCAGGGATTGATTTTTTCGCTGGCAGGTCGGAGAAGGTGGCTGGCTATCAGTTCAGGTACGGGTCGTACTGGTATGGTCACGTAATGGGGGGAATGATCTATAACGTTTCTAGAAAAGCGAACATCCGCTTGTTGGCCGGTCCTACAGTATCAATGTATAAAAACAGCATACGCGCAGGTATTGGAGCAAGGGTGGATGGGAGCTATTACTTCACAGAGAAAATCGGCATTTCGCCAGTGGTGTTTTTCCGGAAACATGAGATGACGAGTGCGTTGTGGAGTGTGGGAGTTTCTGCGAACTATGTATTCTGAGATTGTTTAAGAGTTTAAGGATTTAAAGGTTCTTTAGTTTGAGTTTGCCCTACAGAAATGTTGTTTCAAATCAAAGAACGATTAAACTCTTAAACTTTTAAACCATTAAACTCTAAGACCTTTAAACTTTCAAACCAGACAGAAAAATCCTAAACATCGTTACTGATGCCCGTAGTCCTTATCTGAACCCAATCCTCCCGCTATATATTCTGCATTGAGCCTTGATATGTTAGTGACGGATATTTCCTTTGGACATACTGCCTCACAGGCTTGAGTGAAAGTACAACTGCCAAAACCTTCCTTGTCCATCTGCGCGACCATACTAAGTACGCGGGTCCTCCTCTCTGGATCACCCTGGGGAAGTAAAGCCAGGTGCGAAACTTTTGCTGCCACAAATAAGAGTGCCGATGAATTCTTGCAGGCTGCAACGCAGGCACCGCAACCAATACATGCGGCGGCGGCGAATGCCTTGTCGGCCTTTTCCTTTTCAATCGGTATCGTGTTCCCGTCTACGGCGTTTCCTGTATTGACTGAGATATAGCCACCGGCCTGGATGATACGATCAAAAGCGGTACGGTCTACCACCAAATCCTTAATCACTGGAAATGCATTGGCACGCCAGGGTTCCACCACGATGGTATCGCCATCCTTGAAAGCACGCATGTGCAGTTGACAGGTAGTTGTGCCATGCCATGGTCCGTGAGGGCGACCATTGACGTACATGGAACACGCGCCGCAGATTCCCTCGCGGCAATCGTGATCGAATGCGATGGGATCATTGCCTTCACTAATCAGCTGTTCATTGAGAACGTCGAACATTTCGAGGAGAGACATTTCCGAAGAAATGTTCTTTACCTGGTAAGTTTCAAACTTTCCGTTCGAAGCTGGATTTTTCTGTTTCCAAACTTTCAGCGTAAGATTCATTATGTAATGCTCCATAACAATTATTCAGTTTATGTTGGTCCGAAGCCTAATCAACAATTCAACCAATCAACTCACTTGTACGATCGCTGTGAAGGTTTCACCAACTCATACTTCAACTCCTCTTTATTTAACTCCCAATCATGTTCGCCTTTCAATGCCCAAGCCGCTACGTACATGAACTCGTCATCTCTCCTCAAAGCCTCACCTTCCGGTGTCTGGTGCTCTTCTCTAAAATGTCCGCCACAACTTTCCTTGCGATGCAATGCATCGATGCACATAAGTTCGCCCAACTCTATAAAATCTGCAACACGACCGGCCTTATCGAGTTCCGCATTCAATTCATCAATTGATCCTGGAATACGTACATCCCTCCAGAATTCGTCTTTCAAATCACGTATCTCGCGGATGGCCTGCTCTAGACCTTGCGCATTCCTTGCCATGCCGCAGCGCTCCCACATTATCTTTCCAAGCCTCTTGTGAAAACTTTCTACCGACTGTTTGCCGCGTATACCCATTAGCTTGTTGATTCTCTCGTTGACAGCATTCTCCGTGGTGGTGAAAGCCTCGTGTGTTGTAGGAATCGGTTTGGTAGCAATCTCATCTGATAAATAATTACCTATGGTATAAGGGAGTACAAAATATCCATCTGCCAGCCCTTGCATGAGCGCTGATGCACCGAGACGGTTAGCGCCATGATCACTGAAATTAGCCTCTCCTAGGGAATAGAGGCCGGGGATATTCGTCATCAATTCATAATCTACCCAAAGACCACCCATCGTGTAGTGTACTGCCGGATAGATGCGCATCGGAATCTCGTAAGGGTTCTCGCCCGTGATCTTCTCATACATATCGAACAGGTTGCCATATTCCTCCTTCACTACTTCTTTGCCGAGCGCAACGAGAGTAGTTTCATCAGGTTCCACTATTCCTTGCTTGCTCGCCTCTGTCCTACCATACTTATTGATAAGATTATGACGAAAATCGAGGTACACTGCCTGCTTTGTTGTGCCAACTCCATCGCCCGCATCACATCTTTCCTTCGCTGCTCTTGAAGCGACGTCGCGGGGAACAAGATTACCGAAGGCTGGGTATCTTCTCTCGAGGTAATAGTCCCTTTCTTCTTCGGGGATTTCGTTTGGCCTGCGTGTCTCATCCTTTTTCTTCGGTACCCAAATACGCCCGTCGTTGCGTAGCGACTCCGACATCAACGTTAATTTGCTTTGGTGGTCGCCAGTAACAGGTATACAAGTCGGATGAATCTGCGTAAAGCAGGGATTAGCGAAATAGGCGCCGCGTTTATGGGCCTTCCATGCCGCGGTCACATTGCTTCCCATCGCATTCGTGCTCAGGTAAAACACGTTGCCGTATCCACCACTGCATAACAACACGGCATGACCGAAATACCGTTCAAGCTTTCCCGAAATGAGATCCCGGGCGATGATGCCGCGCGCTTTGCCATCGACAATTACGACATCCAGCATCTCGTGACGACTATACATCGTCACATTGCCGAGTGCTACCTGTCTCTCCAGCGCCTGGTAGGCACCGATTAATAATTGCTGTCCCGTTTGTCCAGCCGCATAAAATGTTCTCTTCACCTGCGTGCCACCGAATGAACGGTTATTCAGAAGTCCGCCGTATTCACGAGCGAAGGGAACACCCTGGGCGACGCACTGATCGATGATGTTGGCGCTTACTTCCGCCAACCTGTGAACGTTGCCTTCTCTAGCGCGGTAGTCGCCACCTTTAATTGTATCGTAAAATAGACGGAATACACTATCACCGTCATTCTGGTAATTCTTTGCTGCATTAATTCCTCCCTGTGCGGCGATGGAGTGAGCCCTTCGCGGAGAATCCTGGAAGCAGAATGCCTTTACTTTATAACCCTGCTCGGCGAGCGCCGCAGCGGCCGATGCACCGGCGAGCCCGGTTCCAACAACTATGATCTCCAATTTCCTCTTATTGGCCGGGTTGACCAACTTACAATGTCCCTTGTAGTCAGTCCACTTCTTTTCTAACGGTCCGGCTGGAATTTTTGAATCAAGCATAAACTATTTGAAAATTTGAAAATGTCATTGTTAACCGTTCCCTACTCTAACCAATCCATCCCAGGTAAATACTAATCGGCATCAACGCAAATAACACCGGCACAAGGATAGAAAAAATCAGTCCCGCCGAATTTGCCATAACTAAATATTTCTTGTTGGAAACTCCAAGTGTTCGAAAAGTTGCCTGGAAGCCATGCAGCAGATGCCATCCAAGGGAGATACATCCTGCGACATAGAGAGCCACAATCCATGGATTCTGGAATACTGCAACCATACGCGCAAACAGATCATGCGTATGCGTATCGCCGTACTGAACGGGATCAAGCGTTCCCGTCACCCTTGAAGGAACCCAGAAATGTGAAATGTGCATAATCAGAAAGAGGAGCAGGAGGGTTCCGAGGAGTGTCATTGATTTGCTGTACCACGTGCTTCCCTTAGTGCCCATCTTCACCTTGTATCCGATCTTCCTCTTAGAAGTGTTTTGGACATACAATACGTAAGCCTGTATCGCATGAATGAGAATGCCAACAAAAAGCCCGATCTCCATAATACGTATCACCACGCTGGAACCCATGAAGTGGGCGGCCTTGTTGAACATTCTTCCATTATCATTGGGGTCGAACCATTCGAGGTCGTTAAATATGCAGGAGTTCAAACCGACATGAACCACTAAAAAAGAAATCAGGAACAAACCCGTCAAAGCCATTACCAGCTTCTTTCCGACCGAGGAAGTGAAAAATTCAGTCCATTTCATAAGCAATAAAAGAGGTGAGTAATTTGGTGCAAAAATAGTATGGCAGGGCGAAAGAAAAGGAAAAACTTTGGGGAGGAGTTGGGTTGATTAGTTGACTTAGTTGATTGGGTTGATTGAGTTCCAAATTGACCCTAGTTAATCAACTGAATCAACCCAATCAACTATCTTCCCCTACCCCAACCTCGCCCTCTGCTCCCCATCAATCTTCTTAAACAAATGAAACGGCTTATACGTCCTCCAATTGTCAAGCTCCACTAATTCTACATACCGGTTTAAACGTGCTTTCTTAAAATCGTACTGGGTCTGTTCAGGCATATTGATGCATACCACCCAGCCGTCTTCATCGGTAGTCTCTTCGTAAAGTTCTTCGTAATACTCGCTATCGCTGCTGTGAAAGTTGAGAACATTCTCGGCGATGAGGATAAACTTGTTGATTCCTTCATACATGAATTTTTCCAACACCTCGCGCTTGAGCTCCATGATATCGTTCTCCACGGCATCATTCCACTCACCCATGAGTTCTATGACGGCGTACTTTTCTTCGTAATCGGCCAATAAGACTTTGAGATAAAGTGTTCGGCTACCGAAGTCGTCCCACTGCGGGTGGATATAATAATTGTAAACGGTGTGAGTAAATTCAAACTCCGAATAAACCCTTCCGAAGAAGGGGGAATTCTGATCCTCCTCGCTCACATAAATATGCCGCCAATTATAAAAAGGTTCGAGATTATGCATCGTTCTTATCCTCTCGGCAAAGATAGGAAGCTACGAGAGCAAATAATCTCTCAACAGGGGATACTCGGGTTTCATACTTATACTCTGTTTTTTCCTTGTAAGAATTTCACGGACATACTCGGGAAGTTCGATACCTGTTTGAGTCACGTCATCCAGGGCCTCGGGAAACTTTAGGGGATGCGCTGTCTCCAAAAAGAGGCCTTTGTCGACACCGTTCTTCTCCATATACCGTTGGAGGGCTAGATACCCAATGGCGCCATGCGGGTCGAGGACATATTGATATTGTTTGAAGACTTTTTTAATGGTTGCCCTTGTCTCCTGATCCGTGATGCTTACGGCGGTGAGGGATTTTTCCAACTCTGGAAAATAATGTCGGAATAGTTCGAGGATGCGAATGAAATTACTTGGATTACCTACATCCATTGCATTGGACAGAGTAGCCACTGCAGGTTTGGCAGTAAATTCTCGCGTGGACATATATTTTGGCACCACATCATTGGCGTTGCATGCGGCAATCATATGTGCTAACGGTAGTCCCGACTGTCTCGCCAGCAGCCCGGCACAGATATTTCCGAAGTTTCCGCTAGGTACGCTTACGACAGGGGGGTTGCTCTTGTCGGGCCATTGTTTCCACGCAAGAAAATAATAAATCTGTTGCGGCAGCCACCTTGCAACGTTGATTGAATTGGCCGAGGTAAGGAATCTCTTTCCACTAACGGTTTCATCAGAGAAAGCCTGCTTGACCATGAGTTGGCAATCATCGAAAGTTCCATCTATCTCCAACGCACGAATGTTGTTTCCTAATGTTGTCAGTTGTTTTTCCTGTACGTCGCTGACTTTCCCCGAGGGATAGAGTATGACCACGTCCACTCCTTCCACACCATAGAATCCGTGTGCGACCGCACCGCCAGTATCACCAGATGTGGCTACGAGGACAGTGACTTTCTTACTATCGTAAGTAACGAAATGTCCAAGGCACCTGCTCATGAATCGTGCGCCGACATCTTTGAATGCAAGCGTAGGCCCATGAAATAATTCGAGGCTCGAGATCGAATCGTTCACAGGCACAATGGGTATGGGGAAATTAATGGCCTCGCGTACGATGGCTCTCAATTTATCTTCGGGAATCGTAGTGCCTACATAAGGGCGGATGACACGGAAAGCGATCTCTTCGTCGGTGAGGCTTTCCGACGCAGTAATAAGCTCTTCATCCGCTACCGGTATTTTCTCTGGAAAATAAAGTCCTTTGTCCGGCGCCTGTCCATCAATGGTAGCCTGCCGGAAATCGACTAATGGAGATTGTTTGCTTGTGCTATAATAATTCATACAATTACTCAATCAATTATTTCAACTCCTTTCTTGTTGATAGTGGTCACATATGTATTGTACGCAATTCCCAGTCCCTCATACACATTCATCATCACTTTTTCAGTAGCGCTAGCGATAGCGGCGGTGGTACTAAGCATGAAAACTGAAGGACCCGAACCAGATATACCTCCGCCTAAAGCTCCAGCCCCGAGACATTTCGACTTGACCTCATCGAAGCCAGGAATTAGAATGCTCCTCACGGGCTCTATGATCACATCCTCGAGAGAACGCCCTATCAAGGCATGATCATTTTTCAGAAAGCCGGTCACTAATCCTGCAATATTACCCCATTGCCTGATGGCATCTTTCAATAATACCTGCTTCCGAAGGATCTGCCTTGCATCCGAGGTTCGCACCTCGATTTGTGGATGCACAACTGTCACATACAAATCAGGGGAAGGAATGGAAATGATATCTAGCGGATGAATGCTCCTGATGAGGCTAATGCCGCCCAGTATGCAGGGAGCAATGTTGTCAGCGTGCTTTACTCCAGATGCGAGTTTCTCCCCATTCATTGCGAACTGCACGATTTCATCCGATGTAAACTTGTTACCAAGAAGGTGATTCGCGCCCACCGCGGCTCCGGCTGCACTGGCTGCGCTTGATCCAATTCCACTACCAGGTTTGATATGCTTCTCTATCTCGACTTCGAAGCCAACATTATTCTGCAATTTCTCCATGATCGAGAGCAACACAACTCCAGCCACATTCTTCAACGGGTCCGTAGGCAAATTGAATTCGTCGCGATTAATGATCACCACCTTCGGTTCATCCAATAGCCGCATTCGCATGATATCATTCGGTTCATCGAGGGCCATACCCAGGATGTCGAATCCGCAGACGAGGTTGGCGACCGTTCCAGGGGCTCTTATTGTGATTTGGTTCGTCATGTCATTGTATGTCGTTTAACGTTTAAGGTTTAACGTTTAACGTTCATTAAATTGAAAAATCATTCCCGTAATGTAAAGCCTGTTCGATATAAAGAACCTTAAACGTTAAACCTTAAACGTTAAACGAAGCAGCATTACTTGTTACTAGCCCTGATGATATCGGCAAACACCCCACTCGCCGTCACTTCCGCTCCTGCCCCAGCACCTTTTACCACTAGTGGTTGTTCTTTATACCTGTCTGTATAAAACAACACGACGTTATCTTTTCCATATAAATGATACAGGTCGTGGGATGGATTGATGTGACGAAGGCCAACGGAGGCCTTGCCATTGTCGTAGCTGGCGACGAATTTCAACTTCGTTCCTTTAGCAGCGGCTTCATCGTAGAGTTTTTGAAAATGGGCTTCTTCTTTGGCCATTTCCTTGTAAAAGTTGGCAACGTCTCCCTGCATACATGATTCGGGCATGAATGATTTGTTGTCGATATCATCCATCTCTATCATCTCACCTGCCTCCCGCGCAAGGATCATGATCTTACGCATCACATCTTTGCCACTAAGGTCCAACCTTGGATCGGGCTCGGTATATCCTTCATCCTGGGCCTGCTTCACCACTTCCGCAAAAGGTCGCGTCCCATCATAATTATTAAATACGAAATTCAGTGTGCCGCTCAATACGGCAAGGATCCTCTGAACCCTGTCGCCGCTTCGCGTGAGATCATTCAATGTAGCGATTACGGGAAGCCCTGCCCCTACATTAGTCTCGAAGAGATACTGGCAATTGAATTCATTGGCAAGGTCCTTCAACTTACGGTAGTTGGTATATGCAGAGGAGGCTGCCACTTTATTGCAGGCAACCACTGATATACTTTTGCGCAGTAGTCGATCGTATACCGCAGCTACATTCTCATTGGCGGTGATGTCAACAAATACGGAGTTTCTGAGATTGCGTGTGATTATCTCATCTACCAGCCTGTCGAGATCTGCAGGCAATGCCGTGTTAAGTTTTTCTTTCCATGACGAGAGGTCAATTCCTTCTTCACCGACCAACATATTCCGGCTGTTGCTTAGTCCTACTACCCTCACCTGCAATTTCATCTTATCCTGTAAGTATGAAAACTGCTGGTTCAACTGGCCCATCAGCTTGGTTCCAACGTTACCAGTACCTACGATGAACAGGTTGACCTGCTTATAGGTTGTCTCGAAAAACTCCTCGTGCAAGACGTTAATTCCTTTTCGAACATCCCTTGTAGCGATCACTGCGGAAATATTCTTTTCAGAAGAGCCTTGCGCGATTGCCCGAATATTGATCCCATTTTTACCAAGAGCACTGAACATTCGACCGCTGATCCCGGGATGACTCTTCATATTCTCACCAACTAAGGCCACGATCGATAACCCAGTCTCGTTCTGCAAGGGTTCTACTTTCTGCAGTGCAATCTCATTGGCAAAAGCACTGTCTACTGCAAGCTTCGCCTTTTCGGCCATTGCGGAGTCGATGCCAACGCAGATAGAATGTTCCGAGGAACTCTGTGTGATGAGAATGACGTTGATCTTTTCATTGCTAAGGGCCTCGAAAAGTCGTTTCGAAAATCCGGGAATGCCAATCATCCCACTACCTTCAAGGCTGATCAGCGAAATATTATTAATGCTCGAAATACCTCTTACAATATTGCCATTCTTCGTCGCCACTGATTCTATCAGCGTGCCCTCATCGCCGGGGGCAAAGGTATTTTTGATCCAGACGGGAATGTTCTGGGTCATCACTGGCTGTATCGTTGGCGGGTATATGACCTTTGCACCGAAGTGAGACAGCTCCATGGCCTCCTGGTATGAGATATGCGGAATTATGCGAGCGTTGGTTGTAAGTCTTGGGTCTGCCGTCATCATTCCACTGACGTCGGTCCATATCTCCAGCACGGAAGCATCGAGTGCAGAGGCAAGGATTGCCGCGGTATAGTCCGATCCGCCCCGCCCCAACGTAGTAGTTGTGCCTTTCTTATCGCTTGCAATAAAACCTGGAATGATGTACAGTGTTGAGGAATTAGTGCCGAAGAACTGCTTTATCCTTTCACGAGTAGCAACGAAGTCAACTTCTGCAGCGCTGAATGCCGAATTCGTAATTATGAGTTCACGTGCATCCTTCCAACAATTGTCGATGCCATCTGCTTTGAATTTTGCCGAAATGATCTGCGATGAGATCCATTCGCCATAGCTACCAATCCTGTCCTTCGATCTTGCTGTCAATTCGCCGAGGAGAAATATGCCATTGCAAATATCCTCTATCTCATTGCACGCGGTCTTAACCAGGCTTAGCATCTGGCTTTGGCGATCTACCGGTATTAATCTCTTCACGGCTTCGAGATGTCGCTGTTCGATAGTCGCCAACCTTTCCTTGTATGCCTCATTCCCTTCAGCAGCGAGGGCTGCTGAGCCAAGAAGCAGATCCGTGATCCCACCAAGGGCAGATACTACTACTACGGTCTTATCTTTCTTAATTGAGCCTCTAACAATTTCGACAACCTTATTAATATTTTCAGCGTTGGCAACAGATGTGCCGCCAAACTTGAGAACCTGCATGTATCAAGAATTTTTAATGATTAAAAGTAATTAAGCTGATGCAATTACGAAGTTTCGTTTTATCAGCAGCTGCCCAGGGGTATGATATGAAGTATATTATCCGCTTTAGCGGATCGTAGTAGTTGTGGTAATAATAGCAGTCAGGGCAAAGCGTGTTGCCAGCGAAGTAAAAAGCTTATGACTGTTCGTGTTTATCACTTGAAGTATTACATCTGCAATATAGGAAAGAAATGTGAATGGTGAGTAGTGAATAGTGAGTGTCACTCCAAATTTTGAAAAGACCTACAGGTTCGATATTACAAGGAAAGTCCATTGTACAGTGTCTACTCACTACTCACCACTCACTATTCACTACTCACAATTGACCACTGACCATTCACTTAGCCAATGATTCAGACGCCTTCTTCACGCTCCCATATTTCAACAAAAGGGTCTTGGCGGCTTCATAGTCGGACAGGTGCATTCGTTCCATTAGCATCTTCACACCGCGATCGACCAGTTTATCATTTGTGAGCTGCATATTAACCATCTTATTATCTTCTACCCTTCCGAGTTGGATCATGGCGGAAGTCGAAATCATATTCAAAACGAGTTTCTGTGCCGTCCCACTCTTCATGCGAGTACTGCCGGTGACGAATTCGGGACCGACGACCACTTCAATTGGAAAATCTGCTGCTTCGCTTACAGGTGAGTCGGGATTGCAGGAAATGCTTCCAGTTATTATCCCTCTTTTGCGGCACTCCTCGAGTGCGCAGATCACGTAAGGTGTGGTACCACTCGCGGCAATTCCTACTACAACATCTTTATCGGACACATTATATGCTTCGAGGTCTTTCCATCCCTGTTCGCGGTCATCCTCGGCAAATTCTACAGCGGTGGTAATTGCCTTGTCGCCTCCGGCTATGATGCCTATTACGAGACCATACGGCACACCATACGTAGGTGGGCACTCACTAGCGTCTACAATAGCCAGACGCCCACTCGTTCCTGCACCGATATAAAACAGGCGACCTCCCATCAGCATCTTATCACTAACGACTTCTACGAGCTTTTCGATCTGTGGTATTGCTT
>JACMKU010000196.1 GCA_014379965.1 Chitinophagaceae bacterium | reverse complement strand
TCCCGCTTACGACATGAAACTTACACTCGGTTTTTCTCCCTGCCCCAACGATACATTCATATTCGATGCGTTGGTCAATAAGAAGATTGATACTGGTAACTTTGAATTCGAGCCAATTCTCGAAGACGTGGAGACCCTAAACCAATGGGCACTCGAAGGGAAACTCGATATAACAAAACTCAGTTTTCCCGCATTCTTCCGGTCGCTCGACAAATATGTATTATTAAAATCAGGCAGCGCACTGGGTAATGGTGTGGGCCCATTGTTAATAGCCACGGAGGCCATTCCCCGGGAACGGGTGAACGGTCTCAGGATTGCATTACCAGGAGTCAATACCACCGCCAACCTGCTATTTAACTATGCTTTCCCTGATGCAAACCGTCGAAAATTCATGTTGTTCTCAGAGATCGAGGACGCGATCATGAGAGGAAAGGCGGAACTTGGAGTTATCATCCATGAAAACAGGTTTACCTACCAGCAAAAAGGTCTCGTGAAGATCTTGGACCTGGGGGAATACTGGGAAGAGAAAACGAGGGTGCCAATTCCGCTGGGAGGTATTGCGGCAAATCGGTCACTGGATCCTCAGGTCAGCCAGTCGGTCGACCAACTTATCAGGAAAAGCCTTGAGTTCGCCTTCGGCAGATACCCGATCGTGGCTCCTTATGTAAAACAGCATTCTCATTCGATGAGTGAAGATGTGATGCGTAAGCATATCGATCTTTACGTGAATGATTTTTCTATTGAATTAGGAGAAAAGGGACGGGGAGCAGTAGAAACGTTGTATAAAGTCTTCAAGGAGCAGCCATCCCTTTCCGTCACCTCCACTTCATCAAGCGAGATGTTCCTTTCATAAAGTCAATTTCGTGGATCGATTTTCATGGAATTTCTTTGGATTATCATCGTGAGTGGTCAGTGGTCAGCCGTGAGTGGTGAATAGTGAATGGTGAGTAGCCTCTTAGTGAGCAGAATGCTTTGCAGTTGGCAACGCATGATCTCGTAAGGTTTTCAATTATCGGGGTGTCATTCACAACTCACTATTCACCACTCACTAACTCACCGCTGACTACTGACCATTCACAATACAAACATCATGAGAAAAAAAATCATTTCCGTTCTGCTTATCCTCTTTTTATCGTTCGTACACCAGTCCGGCAATACACAAGATCAGAAGCAACGTCTGAAGATATTTGTCGATTGTAGCAATACATTCTGCGACATGAATTTTGTGAAAACTGAAATTACATTGGTCGATTTCCTTCTCGACAGGCTGGCCGCTGATGTACATGTATTGATAACAGAACAGGAAACAGGGAGTGGCGGAAGCCAGTACCAGTTGATCTTCTTCGGCCAGAATACCTACAATAAACTTTCGGATACGCTTCGATTCAATACGGATCCAAACGCTACCAGTTTCGAAGAGCGTGATCTCCTGATCAAATACCTTAAGCTGGGACTCACCCCATATGTCGTACGTGCCGGTTCAGGCAATGGAGTTACGATCGAAATGAAACAAAAAGAGGGCGAAAAAGTGAGTAGCACGCCAGCCGCGCCGACACGCGACCCATGGAATTACTGGGTCTACCGTGTAGGTCTAAACGGACATTTCGATGCCGATGCGAACTACAAGAGCTCACGTACGACATTTAACCTGGTTGCGAGCCGGGTCACGGAGGAATGGAAGATAGTCTTCGAGGCCTATGCAGGCCGGAACAGTACAACGTTCAATGTCGAGGATGACCTCGGAAATGAAGAAAAGATCAAGATTCGCAACGATGACTACACTTTTGAGCATTACCTGATAAAAAGTCTCGCACCGCATTGGTCATTCGGTTACGAAGTTGGACTTTCCCGCAACAGTTTTTCTAATAACAAAAGCCGCGCGCTATTGAGGACGGGGATTGAGTACGCCATCTTTCCGTATAAGGAGGTTAACACCAAATACTTTACAGTCTCGTATCTCCTCGATGCGAGAAGGAACACCTATTTCGACACGACACTTTATGATAAGACTTCAGAAATGCTATACGGTCATGGTATAGAAACTGATCTTTCTTTTAACCAGAAGTGGGGTACCATTGGATTTGGCGCAGAATACCATAATTATTTTCACAACTGGAAATTTTTCAATCTTAATGTTAATGCTGAAGTGGATATCCGCATTACAGGCGGGCTCTCTTTTAATATTTATACGTCAGCCTCTCTCACTCGCGACCAGTTGTTTCTCCCCAAAGCAGGCGCAACAGCGCAAGAGGTTTTAACGCGGAGGAGACAACTCGCTTCGGGCTATAGTCTATTTACTTCATTTGGTATTAACTATAGGTTTGGATCGAAGTTGAATAATTTTGTGAATCCGCGATTCAATTAGGAGACGGAAATCCGGAAATCCGGAAGTCTGGAAAGTCCGGAAGTCCGGAAGACCGAAAGACCATCACAATTTTTGAGATTTAGAAGGAGTTTTCGAACCATTCTTCAAATAAGAAACGACAATTTCTTCTTTCCTGACTCGTCTTTCGGACTTCCGGACTTTCGGACTTTCGGTCTTCCTGTCTTCCGGACTTTCGGTCTTTCAGCCCCGCTCCTACTTTCGAACAGCCTCGCCATACGCAGCCAAACATCTCTTCCTCGCAAACTCATGATCCACGATTGGTTGAGGATAGGTAAGCTCTTCAAACTCGGGTACCCATTTCCTTATATACTTTAATTCGGGATCAAATTTCCTGGTTTGAAGATATGGGTTGAAAATTCTGAAATAGGGAGCGGCGTCGCAGCCGGAGCCGGCTGCCCATTGCCAACCACCATTGTTGGCTGCGAGGTCATAATCGAGAAGTTTCTTCGCGAAATAGGCCTCGCCCCACCGCCAGTCGATAAGTAGATGCTTGGTTAAAAAGGAGGCGGTGATCATCCTTACCCGATTGTGCATATACCCGGTTTCATTCAATTCACGCATGCCCGCATCAACGATCGGATAGCCAGTGCGTCCCTCGCACCACGCCTCAAATTCAAGCTCATTGTTTCTCCACCTGATTTTATCATACTCCGGCTTGAATGATTCCGTTACAATTTGTGGAAAATGCCAAAGAATCATTTGATAGAAATCCCGCCAGATTAATTCTTTCAGGTATGTACCATTGATCGGCCCTGTCTCCCGCGCCAGTTGCCTGATGCTTATCGTTCCAAAACGAAGGTGCACCCCCAAACGCGATGTGCCGTCGACTGCGGGAAGGTTTCGTTGGATAGTGTACTGCCGAATGACATCCTTATCCCAGGTCGAGTCTGGGAATTGGTCCATGGTAGCGATGAAATTCATGGTTTCCAGCGTTGGAATGGCTTTTACCGGTTGCTTGTGAAAGTTGGTCTTATAATTTTCCAGCTTATAGGAACGGGTATAAAACGGAGTTAGAGCAGCCTTCCATTTTCGCGAATACGGGGTGAACACCGTATAAGGTTTACTATCATCTTTGACCACTTCTGATTTCTCAAAGATCACCTGATCCTTATAAGAACGGAATGCAATGCCCTCGGCTTTTAATATGTCAGCCACCAGGTTGTCCCTTTGCCTTGCATAGGGTTCGTAGTCATGATTTGTAAATACTTCCGAAACATTATACTCTGCCAACAGTTCAGCGAAGATGTCTGCCGGTCTTCCATGCCTCGCGTCCATGGTCGACCCCTGGGTACACAGTTGCTGCTGCATTTCCTCGAGTGCACGACAGATGAAGGTGACTCTCCTATCCTTCCTGTCTTCCAATTCGTCCAGGATTTCGGTATCGAAAATGAATATAGGCACAACGGGTTTGCCAGCCTTCAAGGCGTGATATAGGCCTGCATTATCGTGCAATCGAAGGTCGCGGCGAAACCAGAAGATGTTGACGGCGGGCTTCATGAAAAAAGAGGTGTGACGAAGTCGCGGTATATCTTTAAAGTCTGGTGATTGGTATAGATTTTCTTACGGAATCTGCCTACCCATCGGATACCATACATAGTGTTGGTAAGAAACGCTTCCTCGAAGGTTTCAAGGTCGTTTTTTGTAACGACACCTTCGCGGACATCGAAGGCAGAATCTTTTAGCCTATCTATAAGATGCCTGCGCATTACCCCCTCAACACAACCTTCTGCCAGCGATGGGGTGATGACGAGTTTGTTCTTCACAAGGAAAAGGTTGGCGATGGTGGCATCCGCCAGGTGCCCCATAACGTTGCTGACGAGACAGTCGTTTAGCTTATTATCCATAGCATATTGAGCGGCCATGCTATATGTAAGGAAATTCGCCGACTTCAGATTGCTGTAGAGGTCACAACTCTTTCGGGCGTTAGGAAAAATATCGATTACCTGGCCGTTCTCGTTGATCCGGTTGACGGTCTCTTCCACGGGCCAGCACTCGATCAGGTATTGGGCTTTGGAGCTATCATAGAGGCCTCCATGACCCCTATATATTGAGAGCCTGACGCGGCCTAGTCTTTCGCACTTATTCCTTGAGGCAAGTGCCAAAACCTTGCGCCGCAACATTGCGGGGGTGAGCAGGGCTGGGAGGGTAAACTGTAATAGTTTCAATCCCTTGAACAGACGTTCGAAATGATATGACTCGAGCAGGATTTTTCCCTTGATGACCTTCATGGTTTCGAACAAACCGTCACCATAGCGATACCCCCGATTATCCGCCATAAATACCGGTTTATCAGCGGGCTCGAACTTGCCATTAATACAAACGTTGTTCATCGGATGAAAGTAAAATAAAAATGCCATCCCGCACGAGGCGGGATGGCATTACCATTCTATGTAAAACTTGTGTCTTAGTTATAATAGCGACAATCTAAGCGGGTGGCTGACCACGCAAATCCAGATGGATGGGCTTAGTGTTGCTCTACCAATCCGGCTTTTACCGCATACATGACCAGTCCGGCCATTGATTTGGTGCCTGTCTTGGTTTTAAGTTTGTCGCGGATAGCCTCCACAGTACGGGGGCTAAGGTCGACGATATCGGCGATCTCCTTGGTGCTTTTCTCATCACACATCAACTTCAGGATGGTGATTTCCTTATCGGTGAGCTGTACGTCGGCTGGCATAGAAGATTCTACGGTACGCTTAGTACGAAGGCCACTGAGAAGTGCTTTGTTAGTTAGATCATTGAAGTAGAAATCCTGCTCGTAAACGCCGCGGATTGCTTCGTAGATCATTTCAGAGCCTGATTCTTTAGTCAGGTAGGAATTAGCGCCGATTTCCATCATGCGAGAGATCACGGAGTGATCATTATGCATTGACAGCATGATTACTTTTACGTTTGGATAGAGCTTCTTAATCTCTGGCAACGTGGCCAGGCCATCCATAATGGGCATCTGGATATCCAGAAGCACAACATCGGGTTGGATGTGGCGCAACAGATTGAGTAACTGCATGCCATTCTCGGCTTCAGCTACCATTTGGATGTCTTTACGGCTGGAAAGTGATGTTTTAACTCCTGTGCGGAAAAGCGTGTGATCGTCGGCAATAGCTACTTTAATAACTGAGTTGGTTTCGTGATTTTTCATGGGGTTGATATTGGTATTTAGGACCTCTTATGTTTTAAATGCAGCTGCAAATTGGAAAATTCCTGCAATATATCCCATAGTAGAACTACTTGATTTCACTTTTGTGGAAAGTACCGTCTATACATCTGCTAAGTGTTTTCAAATAAAACGAGTTGATTTACTAAACCGCGAGACTGGACTATTACGTACTGTACAGTAAATACCGAGGTAATTAAATCGGGCAGTAATGCTCTTGTGCACATAGTACTGTGGATATATTTTTGTTTCAGAAAGTTGATTGTTAAGGATGACTCGTTTACCTACTCATCCAGTCCAAACCGTCCAGAATTTATTTTCCAATTCCCTTGAAAAACCAAACGAACCTCTCCGCACCCAGTCAACTTTCGTTTTTTTTATTTTGTCAGCAACCGTTTTTAATTCCGCTGATCTATGAAGAGCTAAAAACCAAGCACCGGCCCTGAACTGACCATTAAGCCTTGTTCCTCTGAAACGTACCACCTATTAACTTTTTTCTTTCATAACAGTAACGTACCCCTGCCCAATGGAGGGGTTTTTTTGTCTGTACTAGTCATGCTGGATGCTGGATACTGGATGCTGGATACTGGTTGCTTCGCTTCGCTCGCAATGACGATCCAGGTGAGACCTCTTATATGCAGTATGCAGCTCGTCACCTACAAAGACGAATTAGTCGAAGCAGGTGGCCTGCTGCATTTCTTACTAACCCTTTATCCAACCTATTGAAATCGAAATCATCCTACCCTGGGGAGATCCTGTGGGGAGTGCCATCTGAATGGGTCTCCCAAACTTAATATTTGGTTTACGCTGGCTTAACAATAGCTGGCTAACTTGTCGGCGAATCCTATTTGATAACCATCATTTGAAAACCGAGCCTATGATTGAAATCAACCAGATCTACTCCATTTCAACCCTCCGGGTCGCCACCAAACGCACCCCACTTCAAAAGCAAACGAATGTCCCACCCAATCCCATTTTAAAAAGGATAGTTCCTACCATTGCCAATACACTTATCGACGCCGGACTAGCACTGCAGCAATGGAATCTTCCACCCCAGCCCGAGAGTTATATAAAAGGTAGAGACCATGATTGCCTTTAGGTGAGTGGCCAATCGTCATTGCGAGCGAAGCGAAGCAAGTGAGTGGTGAGTTGTGAGTGGTGAGTGCACTCCGTTTAACCTATTGCTATTGCCCATTGCCCATTGCCTATTGCCCATTGCCCATTGCCCATTGCCTATTGCCCATTGCCCACTGCCTATTGCCCATTGCTTATTGTATATTGCGCGTTCCCCACCCCACTCGCCACTCACCACTTCCTACTAGCCTTCTCATAAAAAAGCTGGCAATTATAATTTTGTACCTTGCACCCCCAACAGACGATCCGTGAAGCATAGGCATAATCATAATAATCCAGCATGAACAAACACGATTTGCGAAAACAACAGGCCCTTGAATATCACTCTAAAGGAAGACCTGGAAAGATAGAAGTAGTACCCACCAAAGAAGCAAAAAC
>JACMKU010000016.1 GCA_014379965.1 Chitinophagaceae bacterium | reverse complement strand
GCATCGGCTCGCGGATCAACTCCAGCTTTCCCGATATTTTTTCTCGATTCTGGCCCGAAACAGGGCGAAATGATACAAAAAAGACCGGAAATCGGGCGATTTCAGGTCTTTTCTTATAAAATCCTATTACTATTCTTTTACGCGTTCGACGTATTCTCCGGTCTTCGTGTTTACACGGATGAGCTCCCCTTCATTCACGAATAATGGAACTCCAATTGTCGCTCCGGTCTCAACGGTAGCCGGTTTCAGGGTACGAGTGGCTGTGTCTCCCCTGAGGCCGGGTTCGCAATAGGTGACCTTAAGCACGATCTTATCGGGCAACTCGGCAGCGAGGATTTGGTCGTTTTCCGTGTTGATGAGAACCCCTACTTCCTGGCCTTCTTTGAGATATTGTGGTGCATCGATGGCACTCTCCTGCAAAGCGATCTGCTCGAAGGATTCAGTATCCATGAAATTGTAACCTGAGTCGTCCTTATAAAGAAACTGGTAGGTGCGTTTTTCTACTCTTACGGGGTGGATCGTGTCACCGGAATTCCAGGTCTTTTCGATAGAGCGGTTATTATCAACGCCTTTGAGCTTTGCCCAAACTTTCGCGGCGGCCCTCGCGGTCTTGTTCTCGCCAAACTCGACGACCGTATATAAACTTCCTTCAAGGTTCAGGATCAATCCACGACTTATGTCGGCGGTATTAGCCATAAATGTTTCTTTTTTGAGTCGGCAAAGATAGGGTAGCCGAGGCAATAGTCAAGTGCGAGTAACTCGAGGCGGGAGACTGGAGGCGTTAGACGGGAGGCGGTAGACGGGAGGCGGTAGACGGGAGGCGATAGAGTGGAGGCGGTAGAGTGGAGAGAAGCTAAAGGAGGACATTAAGAATTAATCCGAAGACTATTTGCTGAAGTTGCAATGTCCGTCGAGAAGAGAGATTTACTATCGACGCAAAGTCTTCCGCCTCACGTCTCCCGTCTCCCGCCTCCCGTCTATCGCCTCCCGCCTCCCGTCTCCCGCCTCCCGTCTAACGCCTCCAGCCTAACGCCTCACGCCTCCTTAACTACCTAGCGATGCGTTTTTCTATTATCTTTATCTCCTCCTTTGGGCGACCAACCATCTCTGACAATCTTTACGAATGAAACGATCTCTGCTCCTGGTCTTAGGCCCTGGGTTATTGCTATTATTGATATCACCTTGTTTCGGACAACTACAAGTCACACCGAACAATAATGCTACGCTACTTGCCCAAAAAATTGCGGGTGAGGGAGTCACAATCAGCAATGCCACTATCTCAGGAGGAGCGAATTCAAGAGGATTTTTCGTAAACAGCGGCGGGTTGACACGAATTGGCATCGATAGCGGCGTAGTGTTAACATCGGGTCGCGCAAAAAGCAATGGTTTCAATTTAGGTATCGATGGGAATGGGTTGACAGCCGCGGCGCTGGTAGATGCTGACAATGGTCTCAACCTGCCCGGTGATGTTAATCTCGCGAGTGCTATCGGCGTGCCTTTGTTTAATACCAAAGATGCTTGCGTTCTCGAATTCGATTTCATACCTACTGGAGATACGATCAAGTTCAACTATGTCTTCAGCTCGGAAGAATATAATCCCGAATTCGTCTGTGACTTTAATGACGCCTTTGCTTTCTTCATCTCGGGACCCGGCATCACGGGGCTTCGGAATATTGCATTGATACCGGGAACGACGACACCAGTGTCGATCCTAAACGTGAATAACGTGCAGGACATATTCGATCCTTTCCTTTGTCCAAACAACATCCAGTATTATGTTGACAATGCGAGCAATGTTTACTTCACGCATGATGGTCATACTACCGTATTCACTGCAGTGAGTGAAGTGCAGCCTTGCCAGACCTATCATTTGAAGATGGTGATCATGGATGTGGGTGACTCCCAATTCGACAGCAGTGTTTTCCTTCAAGCTGGAAGTCTTCGCTCCGATCCTTTGCAAATTGATAGTCACAACCCATTGAATGATTTCAACCTGCCCTACCTCGCAGAGGGTTGTGTTCCCGGGGGAATTCATATCACGCGTAGCAGGAAGAAGCCATATGCACAATCATTAAACATACTCGTTACGGGATCCGCTACAAACGGTGTTGATGTCACGTCCATTCCTGCCATAGCAACCATACCTGCGAACGATTCAGTGGTGGTGATACCTATCAGCGCAATTTCGGATAACCTTGCAGAGGGTCATGAGACATTGCGGATATTCATCGCCAATAGTTGCGGAAGTATTTTTTCAGACAGTATAGATATCGAATTAAGAGATGTCGATCTTCTTGCCATCACTCCAACCGACAGTGCAAGGGTTTGCAGGAATGGTTCGGTGCAATTGCAGGCTGCCACCGGGTATACTAATTATAGTTGGTCAAATGCCACGACCCTTTCTGCAAACGGTATCAGCAATCCATTGGCAACACCAGGGAGTGGAAAAACGAATTACATCTGTACCGCCACCATCGGCAATTGCATTGCGCGTGATTCCGTGCTGTTGAATTGGAAGACCATCTCTCTTGTCAGCAAGACCGATGTCCCCTGCCCCAACGCAACTACAGGTGCCATCGCAGTGAGTGCTACGGGATGGACGGGCACAGTCAGCTATGCTGTGAATAATGCTCCATTTCAAAGCAGTAATAGTTTTACGGGGTTACGTCCAGGATCTTATTGGGTAAAGGTGAAAGACGACACAGGATGCATCGATTCGATTCAGGTGCAGCTCATACAGTCATTTCCCGACATCACATTATCAGCAAATCCAACACCTGCTACATGCAGCATTACCCCTGATGGGATCATAGAAGTAGTCGCAGGAGGTGGAAGCAATCCTTTCGTGTATTCTTCCAATGGAACAAACTTCCAACCCGGCAATCTTCTCACCGTTCCAGAGGGATCGCATACAGTTTATGTGAAAGATGGTAACGGTTGTGTCGCTACCCTTTCTCCAGTTGTAGTCGGCAAGATTAACACCGTTACAGTCGACGCGGAGGATGACACCAACATCTGCGAAGGCACTTCCTATAGAATGACGGCAACAGCGAATAGTGGCACGGTAAATTGGTTGCCAACGTCGGCGTTGACAAACACAAATACGCTCACACCAACTACAAGTACTACCACCTCACAGAAATATTATGTTACCGCTTCCTTCGGCACCTGTACGCAAATTGACTCGGTGACGATCAATGTGTGGTCAGCACCGATACCCGATGCAGGCGACGACACTGCGATCTGCTTTGGCATTACCACTCAACTCTCCGGTGCAGGAGGTTTACAATTCAATTGGACACCGGCCTCTACCTTCGTGACGCCTACGGACATAAAGGATCCAGTCGTGAAGCCTGGTGTAACATCCACTTACTATTTACATGTAAAGGATGTAAATAATTGCAGTTCGCTCCAGCCCGATGCGGTGACCGTGGTTGTTACTCCCGCTGTAAAGATCTTCGCGGGAAGGGATACACTGGTTGCGATCAATCAACCGCTGCGTTTAAATGCAATTGAGACAAACAACAGTGGTGTTGACAAGTGGGAATGGATAAGTAATGTATTCTTAAACGATCCATTCGTCGCGTCACCGATAGCAACTTTTACATCGCCTTCACTGATTCCTCCATATGAGTATTCTTATACTGTTACCGGCACAACTCCCGAGGGTTGCCAGGGGTCTGACGAAATAAAAGTAAAAGTGTATCAAGGTCCGGAGATATACGTTCCCACTGCTTTCACTCCGAATGGTGATGGTAAGAATGAATTACTGATCGGCCTGGCGGTTGGGTTCAAAGAATTTAAATATATCCGGGTGTTTAACAGGTGGGGGCAACAGGTATTCTATTCGCAGGATCCAACCAGGGGATGGAATGGACGGGTCGCAGGGGGTGAACAACCTGCGGGTGTGTATATCTGGATCGCGGAAGGTGTTGACTACACAGGAAAGGTCATCACCCGAAAGGGAATGACTACACTGATCAAATGAAAAATATAAATTATAAATAGAGAATTTAAAACCTTTCCGTTCATAAAAAGAAAATCCTTTGCGCCATCGCGCCTCTGCGTGAAACCCTTTAACACCAATATAAGGGGAAAATACTCACCACTTCCAAATTTGACTTCCTATATTGTCGTTCAATCTGCTCAAATTGTTACTACCACATGGGCATCAGTGAAGTTCTATCTACACTGGCATGTTTTATGACTTATATCGCTAATATAACTATGAGCAACTTACGGCATACTCGCCTTATTACTGTACTCCTGGGTCTGGGCATATTTTTTACGTCCACATCCAATTCGCAAACTGTTACTGTTCTCGATTCCGCAGTTATACCGGGCACCACAGTCGTCATCGCGGGTGAGCATTTCAATCGAAGCGGTTACCATAATCTGTTTGCTGGAAAACATTATCGGAAAGAATGGTCGACACCCGTGAGAGTGAAGAATCTCAACCTCGACGAAATCGAAGGAGGCCTCAAGGCAACTGAGGAAGGCGGAAGCCGTCAATCGAGAGGATTGCGATTAAAAAATGCGGCCGGGAAGGAATGGGTGCTTCGTAGCATCGATAAAGATTTCGGAAACGGTCTCCCAAAAGAATTTCACGGCACATTCATCGCTCGGATAGCGAAGGACCAGGCATCGATCGGTCATCCATACGCGGCACCTACCGTGGGATACATGATAAAAAATACCGGTATCTATCACACCAACCCCAGGATCTTCTTCGTACCCAAACAGGTTGCATTGGGTGAGTTCAATGATAAGTACGGTGACCAGTTGTATTTACTGGAAGAGAGGCCAGACGAGAACCAGGAACACGCGGATTACTTTGGCAATTCGAAGAATGTGATCGGCTCCGATAAATTATATGAGAAAGTATTTGGCGACTATGATAACCGCGTCGATCAAAAGGCTTTCGCGAAAGCGAGATTGTTTGATTTATTCATTGGCGACTGGGGACGCCATCCTGCACAATGGAGGTGGGCGGAGTTTAAGGGTGATCCTATGAATGTGTATCGTCCTATACCGCGTGACCGTGACCAGGCATATACCAGGTTCGACGGATTCTGGCCATGGGTCGCAACGAATTTAGCTGGGCCAGGTACGTTCCTCGAGAACTACGACGGTCACCTTAACAAGATCCGTGATTTTAACGAACCCGGCAGGCCAGTGGACAGACCATTTCTCAACGAGCTTTCCCGCCAGGATTGGGTAGATGCAGCTAAGGAGTTGCAGGCTTCATTAACTGACGATGTCATTGAGACGGGAATGAGGCAAATGCCCGCGGAAATATTCGCAATCTCAGGAGAGAAACTGGTTTCAGATCTCAAAAGTCGTCGTAACGAACTCACGCAATATGCCGAACGATTTTATAGCTATCTCGCGCAACACGTATCCTTAGTGGGCTCACAAAAAAGAGAATTATTCGAGATAAACAGGTTAAACGATAAGGAGACAGAGGTCAACATCTATAAGATCAATAGCGAAAACGAGGTGACTAAGCCGGCATTCTATTCACGTACGTTCTCAAGGGGCGAAACAAAGGATATAAAGATATATAGCCTGGAAGGTGCTGACAGGATCGTAATGAAAGGTTCCGGAGGTGTACCCGTGATGCTCATCGATCCTGATAAGACCGACTCTTTTGACATGGAGAACAAAAGCAGGACGAAAATATTTCGAGGAAATCAATTCGAATACGACACCACCGACCGGAAGAAGTTCGACTTCTCATTAAGACCTTTACTCAGCCCATCAGAATACTCCATATTCAATAACGATCCCATTCAGTTGTTCACGAGGTTTGGACTCAAGGTGAGTATGATCTTCCGATTCAACCCACAACCATTCAGGAAGCCTGATTATGCGCACCAGCACATGCTCAGTGCGAACTATGGTTTCCTTAGGAAGGCCGTAGCGGTCGCCTACATCGGCAGGCTTAAGCAATACATAGGGAGAATGGACCTGTTGATGAAAGTTCGCGCGGATGTACCGGCTGCACAGAATTTCTACGGCATAGGTAATGAGACGCCAAACGCTACGAAGACGAATACGACTTACTATAGCACTTTTAGCAATCGTTTCTACGCTGGAATTGGGCTTTCTAAGGAAAAGGGGCTTCACAATTTCGATGTCAATCCATTCTTTCAATACGTAAAAGTTAAAAATAAGGGTGACTATTACCTCACGAATCTTTTCGCGGACCGATCTGTATTCGAGGCCAAACAATTCGCTGGCATCGAAGCGGGCTATCAATTAAGGAATACCAATAGCGATATTTATCCCACAAAAGGCATTCACTTCACGGTCGGTGGAGGTTATGTACAGAACATCAAAGACAAGAGCCGTTCTTTCATCAAAGGAACTTCATCCCTTGCAGTCTATTTACCTCTTACCAAATCATTCACTCTCGCGGTTCGTGGGGGTGGTGGTATGATGAGTGGGAAAGCTGACTTCTATCATATGAATAATCTTGGTGGAAATGTAAATTTAAGGGGGTATCCAAGAGAGCGATTCTTCGGGATGCATTCTTTCTATAACAACAATGAAATTCGATTTGCTTTCAATACACGAAATTATTTCTTCAGTGGAAAGATCGGCCTGCTTGCCTTCTTCGACCAGGGCAGGGTTTGGATACCAGGTGAAGTATCGGATACCTGGCATACCAGCTATGGCGGCGGTCTAATGCTCATTCCATTCAATAAAGTCGTCTTCTCCGGAACATATGGAGTCTCGAAGGAAACTACGGATCTCCTGCTTACGGCGAGGGTGTTTTTCTAGTTGAAGAAGGCTAGTGGCTAGTAGGGAGTGGGTCGTGGGGATTGGGTCGTTTTCGCTGGTAAACCTTTTATCATAATCCGCAGTTCAAAAGCAAATTCAGGTTTTAGACTCTTGTCCCCGCTAGAGTTGCAAACCATAAGTCATAATTTTGCCGGATAATGCTACTCGTCCACGGAGCTTTATACTCACAACATCTAAGCACCCTAATCAACCCAACCAACCCAATCAACCCAATCAACTTAATCAACCATTTTCTTATACCTTTGCCCGGCAAATAGATTCCTTACTACATAATCGTTTATAATGAAAGTTACTGTTGTAGGTGCAGGCGCTGTCGGCGCTACCTGTGCCGATAATATCGCCCGAAAAGAATTAGCCAAAGAACTCGTACTCCTTGACATCAAAGAGGGCCTCGCGGAAGGTAAGGCGCAAGACATGATGCAGACCGCTACCCTTCTCGGATTCGACACGACTATCATCGGATCTACGAACGATTATTCCAAGACTGCAGGCAGTGACGTGGTAGTGATTACTTCAGGTATACCCCGTAAGCCTGGTATGACACGTGAGGATCTAATTGGAACAAATGCTGGCATCGTGAAAGGTGTATGTGAGAATATACTAAAGCATTCTCCCGATGCGATCATCATCGTCATCAGCAACCCGATGGATACGATGACACAACTCGCGCTTACCGCAACAGGTCTTCCCAAACACCGGATCATCGGCATGGGTGGAACACTCGATAGCGCGCGATTCAAATATCAACTCAGTCAACGTCTTGGTTGTAGTCCTTCCGATCTTAATGCGGTCGTAGTAGGTGGTCATGGCGATACGACTATGATCCCCTTGATACGGTTAGCTACCTGGAACAGTGTTCCCGTGACGAAATTCCTGGATGCTGATCAACAGAAACAAGTGGTAGCGGATACGATGGTCGGAGGCGCCACGCTTACGAAATTAATCGGCACGTCGGCCTGGTATGCACCCGGAGCGGCAGGTGCAGCATTGGTAGAAAGCATCCTCCGGGACGAAAAGAAATTATTTACCTGTTGCGTTTCGCTCAATGGCGAATATGGTCAGAAAGATATCTGCCTCGGTGTCCCGGTCGTCATCGGTCGCAAAGGTTGGGAGAAAATCCTCGACTTTGGTTTGAATGCTGAAGAGCAGGCCGAGTTTAATAAGAGTGCGGATGCGGTGAGGAGTATGAATGATGTGTTGAAGACCCTATAAGGGGTGAGTGGTCATCATTGAGTCAATAGTGAATAGTGAGTGGTGAGTGGCAACTCGAAAGTTGGGTGCACGTATACTAAATGCATTTCAAAAATCAGACTCCACTCACAATTCACTACTCACTTGCTTCGCTTCGCTCGCAATGACGACCAGTCACTGACCATTCACAACACCATCCTGTAGCATACCCGCGTGAGTCTCCCCTCAAAGTCAAAGGGCGTAGTGGACTTTGTAATGTCCTTTATCTCGGCGGCGTTTATTTTTTCCTTTTCTAACTCAAATTTTCTATAGTTGGTGCTGAAGTAGAGTACTCCTCCTGGACTGAGGATGCGCATGCACTGATTGATTAGCCCCACGTGATCCTGCTGGATGTCGAGGAAGTCTTTCATGCGTTTGCTGTTGCTGAAGGTGGGTGGGTCCATTATTATCATGTCGAATGATTGCGCGGGAACAGAGGGTAACCATTGAAGCACGTCCGCATGCACGATCTTATACTTCTGCGGATCGTCGAATGCGTTTAGTTTGAGGTTTTGCTCCGACCAGTCGAGATACGTCTTGGAAAGATCAACCGTCACTACTTCCTGCGCGTCGCCCGCCGCAGCGTAAACCGAGAATGATCCCGTGTAGGCAAACAAATTAAGTATGTGTTTGCCTTTGGATCCCTCTCTGACCATTTGCCTCGTTACGCGATGGTCGAGGAAGAGGCCTGTGTCGAGATAGTCGCTTAGGTTGACACGAAATTTCAAACCGGCTTCCGTCACGACGAATTCATGCTTCTCCTCCCCTGACTTTTGGTATTGCCCGAGTCTGCCGGGCTTGCGTTGTCTTAGTTTTAGAAAAATGTTTGCCTTATTCAATGTCATCACTTCAGAGATGATTTCAATACATCTCTCCATCCATGAATCGTGTTCATCTTCCGTCATTCCATGTCTTCGTTTGTATTCGGCCACATACCCGTTTTCCTCGTATACCTCGATGCAGAGAGGGAATTCGGGAAGGTCGTGATCATACACTCGGTAACATGTCACCCCCATCCGTCGCGCCTGCTTTCCTATGTGGCGGTATACCTTGGTGAGGCGGTTTTGGAACATTTGGAATTTGTCGTCAGGCATAGCGGCAAAATTAGGAGGAGTGGCTGATTTTCAACGGTTTTACATTAGAGCGAGAAACAGTGCGAGAGCGAGGGGTACCATCGTGTTTGCACATTCCGACATTTGTCGTACCTTGTGGAGACATTTGACCGCAATGAAGAAAAGACCCAGCTCCGCAAACCCACGAGCCGCAGGACGGAAGCCAGCGGCTTCATACCGTCCGGTGAAGGCACTCCCGGCAGTACTCGACTTCCCCTACTCCGAATTTGGGAGGATAGCTGAGTTGGTGCCGTTCAGTCAACGTGAATGGGCATCGATACTTCACCTCTCTGAAAAAACATTACAGCGATATGCGAAGGGTGACAAATCATTCGAAGGAATTTATGTCGATCGCATCTTACAAATGGAAGACCTCATCCGTATGGGACTAGAGGCGTTCACCAGCGCCGCAGAATTGTATCAATGGTTGAAGAAGGACAAACCTGTACTCGGCAACCTTCTTAATTTCGAATCACTGCGCTCGACACAGGGCATCCAGCTTACCACGGATGAGATCGGCCGCATTCTGCATGGTGTTTACATATGATAGTATATCGATTCGCTGCCGCAAAGTATAGTCGCGATATAAGCGGCGAGGGCTCCCGCCTCTTCGGTGGAAGGTGGAACAGCAAAGGAAACGCGGTGCTTTACACCAGCATCACCATTTCACTTTCACTCCTCGAAATGCTTATTCATAGCAGCAGCTATGACGAGATAAAGGCCAACGTTCTGGTGACTATCGACGTGCCCGAACTACATCCCGGGAAAATACCCGTGGCCGGCCTCACGAAGAACTGGCAATCGGATATAGATTATTGCCGATACATCGGCGATGCCTTCATCACTGAAAAGCAATCACTCCTATTAAAAGTCCCGTCAGTCATCGTACCTGAGGAACATAATCTCCTCATCAACCCCGCTCATCCCGCCTTTAAAAAAGTTAAAGTATTATCCGCCAAAAAGTTCGCGTTCGATACGAGGATGTTCAAAAATTGAGCGAACTTGCCGGGGAGTGAGTGGTGAATAGTGAATAGTGAGTGTCAACCCGAAAGTTGGCTGTGCAAACACTATTTGAATATTCCAAATTCAGGCTCCACTCACCATTCACTACTCACTATTCACTCATCATTGACCACTCACCGCTAACAGGAACATGTACGCCATTGTCGACATAGAAACCACAGGAGGCTACGCCGCAGCCAACGGAATCACCGAGATATCGATTCATGTATTCGATGGCCAGGGTGTGGTAGAGAAGTATGAGACGCTCATCAATCCCCGGCAACCAATCCCACGCTACATCCAGGCGATGACGGGCATCACCGATGAGATGGTAGCCTCCGCTCCTGTCTTCGAAGACGTAGCCCCCTCCATTTATAACATACTCAATGACCGGATCTTCGTCGCACACAATGTCAACTTCGATTATTCCTTCGTAAGGGGTCATCTACAGGCTTGTGGTTATGTGCTCAACTCAAAGAAACTCTGCACGGTTCGTCTTAGCAGGAAAATCCTTCCAGGATTTCCTTCGTATAGCCTGGGCAACCTCTGTCATTCGCTTGGGATCACTATGCAGAACAGGCACAGGGCTGGCGGCGATACCGAAGCGACTGTACAAGTCTTCCAGCGTATTATTCAGAATGATAAAGATCGTTTCATCGAGAAGAGCCTGCAGAAAAACTCGAAGGAATTCATACTTCCACCACATGTGCCTAAAGAACATTTCACCCAGCTACCTTATACCCCAGGCGTATATTATTTCCATGATGCGAAAGGAAAAATTGTGTACGTGGGAAAGGCCAGGAATGTCAGGTATCGTGTAAACAGCCATTTCAGCAACAACTCTGAAAGCAGGCAAAAGCAGAATTTTCTCCGACATGTTCATTCTATCAGTTACCAGTCATGCGGCACTGAGCTGATGGCCTGTATACTGGAATCGGCAGAGATCAAGAAACGCTGGCCAATTTTCAACCAATCTCAAAAAAGTCGCGAAGATGTGTATGGCATTTTCGCCTACGAAGATCAGAATGGATACATGCGACTGGCCATAGAAAAAAACAAACAACAGCTCGACGCTGTCTGCAACTTTCACCAGCTCGTAGAAGGACATGATATTTTACGCAAACTCACGCGTGACTTCCAACTCTGTCCCAAGCTTACCTGTATGCAAACTTCTAGCTCGGCTTGCGAGGGTAGGAAGGAGTCATCGTGTCTCGGGGCGTGTGAGCATTTGGAAGAACCTGAAGAATATAACCAACGGGTGCAGGAGGCAATAGATTCATTGAGCCATCGTCCCACTTACGTCATCATTGACGAAGGAAGAAACCCGGATGAAAAATCATGCATTCTGGTAGTGAATGGAAAGTTTTATGGAATGGGGTATCTCTCGCCCGATCAGCAGGTGACTTCGATTGAGGCTTTGCAGGATCTATTGACGCCATACAAAGAGAATAGTTATATATCGCATTTGGTGCAGGCGTATGCCGACAAAAATCCGGGAAAGGTGAGGATGTTGGGTGTTTCGAGAGTGGTTGCGGGGGAAGCCTCTTTCTAAACTTACAGGTTTAAGAGTTTAAGGGTTTAAAAGTTCTGATTCCAGAACTTTCAATCCAGTTTTGAATAACTCTTAAACCCTTAAACCTTTAAACTCTTAAACTTTGGCTTCAATCCTGCCACTTAAACCCCTCTCCCACCGGCATCTTCGAAAACACCTCCCCGACCTTCCCCGGTGGCGCTGCGAGTTTTCTCTGCACCAGGTCTAACCACGCACCATCAACGGTCAGCACCGCCGAAAGGGTGTCATCGTTCTTCATGATATGGTGTTGTATCGACCACCGCGAATAGTCGCGTCGAGCACTGATAAGATTAAGCGAAATGGTCACCCTGTCCCCGAACCGAATCTCTTTCCTGAATACGCATTCCTCCCTGAACAGGATCGGACCGAAATGAAACTCCTCCATCACCTTCGCAGTTAGGCCCTGGGCATACAGGAACTCTATACGGGAAAGGGCGCCCCAGTCGTAGTATACAGTGTGTCTTAGATGGACATTGGGGTCCAGGTCGGACCACCGCACCTGTACTTCTTTCACAAAATTTTGCATACTGAGAATATTATGAGGTATTTGCTAAATTAAAGTTTAGCCGGCATAGGAATTCGGTTTACAAATTTTATTTTTACCGTTTAATCACAACTCATGAAAAGAATCCCGGTGCTCTTACTACTGCTCGTGCTTGGCATATGCGGCGCGGCACAGACGGCAAAGCCACCGGTAAAATTGAAGGTTGTTCACCCCCACTTGAAGACCCTTAATGACTCTGCCAGCTATGTCATCGGCCAAAGCATGGCAATGTTTTGCCAGTCACAAGGCGTAACAAAATTGAACACTCCTCTTATAACCCGCGCCGTTACAGACATACTCACCAACAAACGCACACTCCTCAAGGAATCGACAGTTAACATCCTGGTCAGTCAACTGATGGAGCAGCAACCGCTGACCAGGAAGCAGTCGATAACTCCGGTTACGTCCAAGCAACTCATCAGGACAAGGAATGATTCCATCAGCTACGCCATCGGGATGGACCGTGCCATCTTCTTCAAGCAACAAGGCATCAACCGGATGAACATGCCTCTCGTCACGCGTGGCATCAATGATGTGACGACCAACAAGCCCGTGCTCTTGCATGACTCACTGGCAAACGATGTGATGAATACAGTCATAACAAAATTGCAGGAGGAAAAAGTAAGACCGACCATCGCGACAGGCAAGACCTTCCTCGTGGCTAACGGTAAGCGGGCTGGGGTAAAGACTACTGCTAGCGGTCTTCAATATGAAGTTATTGTCGAGGGAACAGGCATTAGGCCAGAAGCAAAAGACAGCGTCACCTGTCACTACCGCGGTAAGTTCATCAATGGAACAGAATTCGATGCATCGTATAATCATGGTGCGCCAATCACCTTCGCTCTCAAACGTGTCATCACCGGCTGGACCGAAGGGTTGCAACTAATGCGTGAGGGTTCTACCTATAAATTCTATGTTCCCTACAATCTCGGATATGGGCCGTTCGAGCAACCGGGCATTCCGGGCGGCTCCACCCTAATCTTCGAAGTCTCCCTCCTCGCAGTAAAAAAACAATAAGCGTTTCCCGCAAAGGTTTCACGCAAAGACGCAAAGATTCGCAAAGCCGCAAGATTTCACGCAAAGACCCAAAGAATCGCAAAGACGCAAAGAATGTTTTATAGATGTATAAGTCTGCCTGGTGATTTCAAACATGGAGGCTAGTTCCAAGTTAGGGATATCCTTTGCGTCTTTGCGATTCTTTGCGTCTTTGCGTGAAATCTTGCGGGAAAGCTCACTTGCCTTTCAATCTCTCCTTCACCCAAGCCAGCGCCTTTTGCAACTGCTCCGCCTCTGAAATATTCGTATTATCCAACACTATCGCATCCTCTGCCTTTCGCAATGGACTCACCTCGCGATTGGAATCGATGTAGTCTCTCATCTCCAGGTTGCTCTTGACTTCTTCGATGGATACGTTGGGGTTCTTGTCGTACAACTCCTTGAATCTTCTCTCAACTCTCACCGCATTGTCCGCCGTCATGAAGATCTTTAGTTCTGCTTTCGGGAACACTACGGTACCGATATCCCTCCCATCCATTACGATCCCTTTCTTCGTTCCCATTTTCTGCTGTTGGGCCACGGCGAAGGTGCGCACTTCCTTGATCGCGGCGATGTCGCTCACCTTCTCTGCTATAACCAGGTCTCGGATCACGTATTCTACATTCTCATCATTGAGATGCATCTCGCTTTCTTCGGTCTTTTCGTTGAAGCGAAAGTCGAGGTGAATCTCCTTCAATGCATTGGTCACTTCCTTCTTATCCGTCCAGTCGATATGATTACGGAGGAAATAAAGCGTGATGGCGCGGTACATCGCGCCGCTGTCGACGTACACATAGCCAAGCTTCTTGGCGATCTGCTTGGCGAGCGTGCTCTTGCCGCAGCTTGACCATCCGTCTATCGTAATAATAATTTTTGACATAGTAATTGGGCAAAAATCTGTACAATTTACTGAAGAAAAAAGAGACCGTTGAAATTGATGCTGGATCGTCATTGCGAGCGAAGCGAAGCAACCGGATGCTGGATGCTGGATGCTCGATACTGGATGCTGACACCCGCCGCAGCGTAAAAGTTGGGATGCTGGGTACTAGATACTGAAAGCAGAAACTTCACAAACGTAGAGAGGTTGCTAGTATCAAGCATCCAGTATCCCAATTGCCGCCGTTGTTGGTGTTTCCCGGCGATAGTCTCGTTCTTCAGCGATAGTGAAGTGAGGGAGCACCAACAACCG
>JACMKU010000195.1 GCA_014379965.1 Chitinophagaceae bacterium | reverse complement strand
ACCGGCGATGGCGCCGGCATAATGATACAGATGCCTCATGAGTTTTTCTTCGACGAATGCCTGAAGCTCGGTGTACACCTTCCTTCTTTCGGCAGGTACGGTGTAGGGGTTATTTTCTTCCCGAGGGAAATACGGCTACGCGAGGAATGCCGCGACATCTTTAACAGGTCTGCGGAGAAGCTCGGATTGGAGATCCTCGCGTACCGCAAGGTGCCAGTAAACCAGGATGGAATCGGATATACCGCGCTCACAGTAGAGCCAGAGATAGAACATGTATTCATCGCATGCCCCGATCATATCTCAGCGCCGGATGATTTTGAAAGAAAGCTTTTCATACTGCGTAATTACGCAGCCCATACAATCAACAACACTGTAAAAAAAGATACTATTGGATTTTACATTGCTTCCCTTTCTCACAAGGTGATCGTTTATAAAGGGCAGTTGACGAGCATGCAGGTGCGCGGCTATTTCCCTGACCTGAGCAACAAGAGAGTAGTAAGTGCTTTCGGATTGGTACATTCTCGTTTTGCCACTAACACATTTCCTTCATGGAAACTCGCGCAGCCATTTCGCTTCATCGCTCACAATGGAGAGATTAATACGTTGCAGGGAAATCTCAATTGGCTTAAGACAAGTGAAAAAGGTTTCACTTCTCCCTATTTCACAAAAGAAGAGATGGAGATGCTGTTGCCTATCATTACGGACGGTCAAAGTGATTCGGCCTGCCTTGACAATGTGATTGAATTGCTCACCCTTACCGGTCGCTCCCTTCCACATGTGATGATGATGCTCATACCCGAAGCATGGGATGGCAACGAACAAATGGATCCGGTGAAGAAAGCCTTCTACGAATTTCACTCCTCGTTCATGGAGCCATGGGATGGACCCGCATCGATATCGTTTACGGATGGCAAAGTGATTGGCGCCACACTCGACAGAAATGGACTGCGTCCCTCTAAATATTGCGTAACGACCGATGATCGAGTGATCATGGCATCTGAGACAGGTGTATTGCCGATTGATCCATCAACAATAAAGGAGAAAGGTAGACTTCAACCTGGAAAGATGTTCGTCGTTGACATGGAGCAGGGAAAGATTATCAGCGACGATGAATTGAAGAATCAAATTTGTACACAGAAGCCATACGGCGAATGGTTGAATAAATATAAGATTCGACTTGAAGAGCTGCCGGAGCCGAGGGTGATGTTCACACATCTCGAGCATGAACAGGTATTCAAATACCAGAAGGCTTTTGGATATTCTACAGAAGACCTGGATGCGATCATTGCCCCGATGTCGCTCGAAGGAAAGGAGCCGATCGGATCAATGGGTTCTGATACGCCGCTTGCTGTACTCAGCGATCAACCACAACATCTCAGCTCGTATTTTAAACAATTATTCGCGCAGGTCACTAACCCGCCGATAGATCCGATACGCGAACGACTGGTGATGTCGCTTGCTACATTTGCGGGAAACAACGGGAATCTCCTACTCGAGGATCCTCTCACCTGTCATAGCGTTGCGTTGACCCAACCAGTGTTGAATAATCACGACCTGGAGAAGATTCGAAGTATAGATACCGGTCTCTTCCAGGCTAAAACGTTGCAATGTTATTTCCGCGCAGATGGCAGACCCGGTGCACTCAAATCCGCAGTCGATCGAATATGCAACTATGCCGTTGATGCGGTGGAGGATGGATTCAAGGTGCTGATCCTACAGGACAGGGCGATCGATTCGAATCACGCTCCCATTCCTTCACTCCTGGCAACGGCGGCGATTCATCACCATCTTATACGAAAGGGAATGCGTGGCCAGGTTGGAATCATAGTAGAGGCAGCCGATGTCTGGGAAGTGCATCATTTCGCATGCCTCATTGGCTTTGGAGCAACGGCTATCAATCCTTATCTCGCGCTCTCTTCGATCCGGGATATGAAGGAAACAGGGAAGCTACAGACACAGCTTCATGAAGATCAATTGAAGAAGAATTATATAAAAGCGGTGAATGATGGCTTGTTGAAGGTGTTCTCCAAAATGGGTATCTCCACCTTGCAATCATACCAGGGAGCGCAGATATTTGAAATACTTGGCCTTAACAAGGACGTGGTAAACAAATACTTTACCGGAGCAACATCACGCATCGAAGGCATGGGCCTGGATGAGATTGCGAAAGAAACCCTCGTGAAGCATTTCTTCGCTTTCAGCAAAAAAGATATTCCCGTCGATCGATTACCCGCAGGTGGAGTATATCAATGGAAGAGGAAAGGTGAATTCCATCTGTTCAACCCGCAAACCATACATCTCCTGCAGGAGGCGACGAAGAAGAATGATTATCTCGTATTCAAAAAATATTCGAAGCTCGTCAACGATCAAAGTGAGAAGGCATGTACGCTGCGGAGCCTCTTCCAATTCAAGACCACGAGGCCATCAATATCAATAGACGAGGTAGAACCTGCAGACAATATCTACCGCAGGTTCGCTACGGGTGCTATGAGTTTCGGTTCCATTTCCTGGGAGGCGCACACTACACTTGCGATCGCAATGAACCGTCTCGGTGGTAAGAGCAACACCGGTGAGGGCGGAGAAGACGAGTTGAGATATCAGTCTCTTCCCAATGGCGACTCCATGCGCAGTTCTATTAAGCAGGTTGCTAGCGCGCGATTCGGTGTGACGAGCCTCTACCTTACCGAGGCCGATGAATTACAAATAAAAATGGCGCAGGGTGCGAAGCCGGGAGAAGGTGGACAGCTACCCGGGCACAAGGTGGATGATTGGATCGGGCGCGTGCGCCATGCAACACCGGGGGTTGGACTCATCTCTCCCCCACCCCATCACGATATCTATTCCATCGAAGACCTCGCCCAACTGATATTCGATCTTAAGAATGCCAATCGCAATGCACGCATAAGTGTGAAGCTGGTGAGTAAGGCAGGAGTAGGCACTATTGCCGCGGGCGTAACGAAGGCGAAGGCCGACGTGGTACTCATTGCAGGACATGATGGTGGCACCGGAGCATCGCCTATTAGCTCTATTAAGCATGCCGGGCTTCCTTGGGAACTTGGACTGGCCGAGACCCACCAGACACTCGTCAGGAATAAATTGAGGAGCCGTGTAGTCGTTCAGGCAGACGGTCAAATGAAGACTGGAATGGACATCGCTATTGCAGCGCTATTGGGTGCGGAGGAATGGGGCATTGCAACAGCGGCGTTAATCGTGGAAGGCTGCATCATGATGCGCAAGTGTCACGTGAATACCTGCCCTGTGGGTGTTGCAACGCAGGACCCTGAATTAAGAAAAAGATTCACGGGTGATCCAGATCACGTTGTAAACTTTTTCCGGTTCATCGTGCAGGAATTGAGGGAGATTATGGCAGAACTAGGATTCAGAACAGTAAATGAGATGGTAGGCCAGGTAGATAATCTCGGCATCCGTGAGAATGTGAGTCATTGGAAATATCATAAGCTCGATCTTTCACCAATACTTTACAAGGAGCCAGCATCGGAATTCACGGGATTGTTTTGCAACGAAGAACAGGATCATGGCATTGCTGATGTGCTTGACTGGAAATTATTAGAGGCGGCCAGGCCGGCGTTAGATTCGCAAACAAGTGTACGTGCATCGTTTGAAATAAAGAACACTGATCGCACTGCTGGGACTATATTGTCAAATGAACTGACAAAGATTTATAAGTCCGCGGGATTGCCAGACAATACCATTCATTTCAATTTCAATGGTACGGCGGGTCAGAGCTTCGGTGCTTTTACAAACAAGGGAATAACGCTTGAACTCGAAGGAGATGCCAACGATTATTTCGGTAAGGGATTGAGCGGCGCCAGGCTGATCATTTATCCTCCAAAGAATGCATTGTTCGTACCGGAGGAAAACAGCATCATAGGAAACGTGGCCTTTTACGGTGCCACTTCTGGTGAGGCCTACATCCGGGGCAAGGCTGGAGAAAGATTTTGTGTACGCAACTCCGGAGCAAATGTGGTGGTCGAAGGCGTCGGTGATCATGGATGCGAGTACATGACTGGTGGACGCGCGGTTATATTAGGTGATACCGGAAGAAACTTCGCGGCGGGCATGAGCGGTGGAATCGCTTACGTATATGATGTCAAAGGACGATTCAATGAAAACTGCAACCTTGAGATGGTCGACCTCGACCCTTGCGGGCTCGATGATAAGAATGAACTATTCACTATGATCCAGCGTCATTTTGAGGAGACGGGTAGTACAGTGGCCAAGTTTATCCTCAATGACCTTAACAACCAGTTGAAGAATTTCGTGAAGGTATTTCCGCGGGATTATAAGAGGGTTCTTTTGCCGAATGTCAGTGTTAAGGCAAGTTGATTGAGTTGATTCGGTTGACTAGGTTAACTCGATTCCAACCTAATCAGCCTCATCAACTTAATCAACCAAAACAACCCAATCAACTTAATCAACCGAATCAACTCAATCAACTAACACCAACATGGGCAAACCAACAGGTTTTATTGAATTCACACGTGAACTGCCGGGCAAGAAGCCCGTTGAGGAGAGACGCAGGCATTACCAGGAGTTCGTCGAACGATATTCAGAAGAGAAGCTTAATCAGCAAGCGGCGCGGTGCATGGACTGTGGTGTTCCGTTTTGCCATCACGGCTGTCCTTTAGGTAATATCATTCCAGAGTTTAATGATGCGATCTATCGTAAAGATTGGAAAGAGGCGTATGATATTCTTGACTCTACCAACAATTTTCCAGAATTCACGGGTCGGATATGTCCAGCTCCCTGCGAATCCTCTTGCGTGCTAGGAATAAACCAGCCACCCGTAGCCATTGAAGAGATTGAAAAACACATTATCGAGATAGCATTTGAAAAAGGCTTCGTACAACCAAGGAAGCCTAACATGCGATCGGGAAAGAAAGTAGCAGTTGTGGGTTCCGGTCCCGCGGGACTGGCAGCTGCTGCCCAGTTAAATTATGCAGGTCATAATGTTACTGTATATGAAAGAGACGATGCACCGGGTGGACTTCTTAGATATGGTATTCCCGATTTTAAATTGGAGAAATGGGTTGTGGACAGAAGGATCGCACTAATGGAAGAGGAGGGCATTGTGTTTAGGTGCCTTGCCAATGTGGGTGTTAATATAAGTATCAATGACCTCTTACGCGAATTCAATGCGATCGTGCTGACAGGTGGAGCAACAACTCCCCGGGATCTTCCGGTACCCGGCCGTGAATTAAAAGGTATACACTTCGCCATGGACTTCCTTAAGCAAAATAATAAGCGTGTTGCGGGTAGACATACTGTTGGAACAAACAGTGTTGAAAGCAACATACTTTCAGAAGAGGTATTGGCTACAGCAAAGAATGTTGTCGTGATCGGCGGTGGCGATACTGGTTCAGATTGCGTTGGCACATCTAACAGGCATGGTGCGGTGTCGGTAATACAGTTCGAACTACTTCCGAAGCCGCCGGAAGATCGCACACCAGTGATGCCCTGGCCGACATTTCCGATGATTCTTAAGACGACATCCTCTCACGAGGAGGGATGTGAAAGACAATGGGCAGTGGCGACGAAGGAATTCATGGGTGATGATGAAGGAAATCTGCGTGCATTAAAAATCGTTGACCTCGAGTGGAAGATTGTTGATGGGAGACCGGCCCAGTTCGTAGAGGTGAAAGAAAGTGAGCGCGAGATCCCATGTGAGTTGGCACTGCTTGCGATGGGTTTTGTACATGCTCAACATGGGGGTCTGATCAATGAACTCGGCGTGGAGCTCGATGCCCGGGGAAATGTGAAGGCATCTGAGAGGGACTACCGTACAAACTTGCCGAAGGTGTTTGCGGCAGGTGATGTCAGGCGCGGTCAGAGCCTGGTGGTTTGGGCTATCAGTGAAGGAAGGGAGTGTGCTAGAAAGGTGGATGAGTACTTGAATAATACAATTTCGTTACTTGAAAACAGGGATGCTGCGCTACAAACGACGATCTAAAACGAATATTTAATTTATATATATGAACATAAATGCCCGCCTTCCTCAGGCGGGCATCTTTTTGCAATATTTTATAAATTAATATATTAATTAATGTTCAATAATATTAACACTAACAAGCGTTTTACGAACATTTCACTAAAAAAATTAAACTATTCATAAAATTATAATAAGAAAAACCTAATTTAGGCGAACGATTGCAACATTAAACATTTCTTTAATAACTAAACCCCCACTTTCTGATTATGAGTAAAACTACAGTGAAACAGGTGGCGCCATTCCTGGTATTACTAGGAGTCGCAATTGCTGCAATCTTTGTTTCCCCCGCAGCCTCCTTCGATCCTGCTACTGTATTAGGCGAAGATGGCACGTCGCCCAAGTACACTTATAGTAGCGGGGACATTGCCTGGATGTTGGTATCCTGCGCATTTGTCTTCCTGATGACTCCAGCTCTCGCCTTCTTTTATGGCGGAATGGTTGGTCGCAAGAACGTTCTATCAACTATGATTAAAAGCACAGTTTCGGCAGGAATCGTTTCGGTCCTTTGGATCGTTGTACAGTTCAGCCTGTGTTTCGGCGATTCAATCGGAGGTTTCATTGGCGACCCGCGGACGTTTTTGTTCTTCACGGGCGTAATGGAGGGTCCGCCCTGGTCTTTGGCCTCCTCAATCCCCCTTCCCCTGTTTGCATTCTTCCAACTTATGTTTGCAATCATTACTCCTGGTCTTGTAGTAGGAGCCGTTGCAGAACGTATACGTTTTAGCTCATACACATTATTTATAGTCCTTTTCGGAGTGCTGGTCTATGCACCCCTAGCTCACATGGCATGGCACCCTGAAGGCCTGATGTTCAAATGGGGAGTCCTGGATTTCGCAGGTGGTACCGTTGTACATATCTCAGCTGGTATGGCCGCCCTCGCCGGAGCCCTCGTGTTGAAACCGCGTAAACAAAAGATCGTCTCGTCGCCAGCCAATATTCCATATGTGTTGATCGGAACCGGTTTACTCTGGTTCGGATGGTTCGGATTCAACGCAGGTAGCGCTGTTGGTGCTAGTTCGTTGGCTGTTTATGCTTTTGCCACTACAAACACTGCAGCAGCAGCGGCGGGTTTATCCTGGATGTTCCTCGATGTGATCCGCGGTAAGAAGCCGTCAGTACTTGGATTCTGTATCGGAGCCGTTGTTGGTCTCGTAGCCATCACTCCCGCAGCTGGATTCGTAGGTGTGCCGCAAGCTCTATTCATCGGTTTCATTGCAGCCATCGTCTCCAACCTGGTAGCTGAATTCCTGAAACGCAAGACAAAGCTTGATGATCCACTTGATGTTTTCGCATGTCATGGCATCGGCGGTATTACTGGTATGTTGATGACTGGAGTATTCGGTAGCAAGGTTGTGAATGGCGCCGTACTCGACGGTCAGTTCCTTATTCAATTGAAAGGAATGGCTCTCGCTGTCGGGTTTAGCTTCGCAGCTTCGTTTATCATATTCAAAGTGATCAACCTGATTTTACCAATGCGTGTTACACAGGCTGAAGAAGATGAAGGCCTGGATGCTTCTCAACACGATGAAAAATATGTTCAGGGTACCTTGTTAGTTCACAATAACGGTACCGTTGAAGAAAAAACGGTTGTCCATTGATTGTTTGCCTCGCCCTTCCTCATAAACATAATTAGAAAAGGCACAGATAGTGGGTATATACTTCTCGCAAAAGCATATACCTGCTGTGCCCTTTCCTTAACATCTAAAATGTAAATACAATGTTACGAAAAAAACTCGTTGCTACTATTGCAGCGCCCGCTCTTGCCTTAATTATCAATCAGTCAGCTATTGCCCAGGATTCAGCCGCGGCCGAGAAACCAACCAAGGTATCCGGTAGCGTTGACGCCTACTACAGGTATAATTTCCTGAATGCAAAGGATATTCCATCTACGAATAACCTCACGAGCTTTACAAACTCACAAAATTCGTTCGAGATCGGTATGGCCTCCGTAAAAATAGAGCATAGCATAGGAAAGGTCACCGGCGTACTCGATCTTGGCTTCGGCACTCGCGCTAAAGAATTTTCTTACAACGATGAAGGCATTACCCAGGCAATCAAGCAAGCCTATGTGACGTTCGCCCCTTCCGATAAGATCAAGTTTACAATGGGTAAGTTCGGTACACACGTCGGCTATGAGCTTCTCGATCCGCAGCTCAACCGCAATTATAGCATGAGCTATATGTTCTCTTACGGCCCTTTCTTCCATACAGGACTGAAGGCCGATGTCTCCATCACAGATAACATCAGCTTCATGGTCGGAGTATCCAACCCGACTGACATGACAAGCGCAAGCTTTGAGAAGAAGTTTCTGCTAGGTCAGTTTCATGCCGCAACCAAGGACGGAAACATCAGTGGTTACCTGAACTATGTGGGAGGTAAGAATGTGGCCGAGGACAAGACCTCGCAGTTTGACCTCGTAGTTACCGGGAAAGTATCTGACAAATTCAGCCTCGGCTACAATGGCACTACAAGATCTTTGCAACACGATAAGGACCCCAAGCAATCTTTCTGGGGTTCTGCACTCTACGTGAACTTCGATCCTACTTCAATGTTTGGTCTTACTCTTCGCGGGGAAATATTTGATGACAAGGAGAATGGAACCGATGGTTATATCGGCACTTCGATTTTTGCCACTACCCTTTCGGCTAACATCAAGATCGATGGACTTACCATCATCCCTGAGTTCCGTATAGATAATGCAAAAGATGCTGGGTTCATTAAGAACTCTGGTGAGTTGGTTAAGAGTTCAAGCGCGTTTATACTTGCTGCGGTGTATTCGTTCTAAACCAAGTTATGGGTTATGAACCGTCATTGCGAGCGAAGCGAAGCAAATGGGACGTATTTGGGAGCGAAGCGAAGCAAATGGGTTCCTTTAGATCGATTCATCATTACATAATTGCCCTATGATATGCTAAGTGGGCGTAACTATTCAACTTTAAGAAAGACCTCGGGCTTGACCCGGGGTCTTTCTCTTTATCTATTAGTTTAAAGACCCGCTGAGTGTGGTGAAAATTTTGGCTGAGTGATTATATGCCGAAAGTTTTGCTTTCTGAATGCGTGGTATAGGGAAAGGCCCCGGGTCAAGCCCGGGGTGACAATCTTTAAAGTCGAAGAGTTTCGCCCACTTCGCATATCAATATTTAATTTAGGCAATAACAGAACGACTTAAGGTAACTCGTTTGCTTCGGTCGCAATGACGGTTCATAACCCTCAACCTCCTAGGCCGAGTTCCGCCCTGCATTGATTATCCCGAACGAACAGCGCATAACCAGTTTTTCGTACACAGCCTTCATCGGCGATTGCGCAAGCTGCTCATCCATTTCGCGTATACGGGTGAGCCCGTACTGCTGTATCGTTACCAACGGCAAAACGATGCGTTCCCGCATTTGTATAGAAAGGTGGTCGACCGGGTAGTCGGCCATCAATTCGTGATGACCCGTGAGTTTTGACAGGTATTGACGGGTGAGTTCGTATTCATTGTAGATCAACTGCCATATCTCGCCAAACTGTTTGTGCTTGCTAAGAAATGATGTTAGGGGAAAAAACGATTTCATCATTGCCATCTCACAATTATCGAGGAGGGTTTTGAAGAAAAGAGAGTTCTTGTACAATTGTTGGATTTGTGTAAACTTACCCTGCTTCTCCATTTGTTGCAGGGCCGATCCAACTCCAAAATATCCCGTCACATTTTGTTTAAGCTGGCTCCAGGATCCCGCGAAAGGTATTGCCCTTAGGTCCTTTAATGACAGGCCCGAGGCCACTCCCCGCCTTGCGGGTCGACTTCCAATGTTTGTTTCGCTATAAAAACGCAAAGGACTTACCTGTAGCAAATAATCGGCGAGATATGGATGATCACGAAGTTCTTTATACGCCGTGTATCCAGACTCCGCCAATTCCTGGATCAAATCCTCTTCCTTATCATCCAGCGTAAAAAGCTTGGTGGAGAAAAGTTCATTCGTGATCCCCGCATTCAGCAATTGTTCGATGTTGTATTGGGCAGCCTCTATTATTCCGAAGTTGGAACTTACCGTCTGTCCCTGTATCGTTAGCTGGATTTCTTTATTGGAAATATTGTGACCCATCGATGCATAGAACTTATGCGTCTTTCCACCGCCCCGTGAAGGAGGGCCTCCGCGGCCATCGAAAAATATTACATCAACCTGATTTTCCCTCGAGATCTTTGTAAGCTCTTCCTTTGCCTTATAGATGCTCCAATTGGCCATGAGGTAGCCGCCATCTTTCGTACCATCCGAGAATCCCAGCATGATCGTCTGGCGATTCTTCCTCAAGGCAAGATGCTGTTTGTACACTGGATCTTTATAAAGCGTTGACATTATCTCACCTGCCCTTTTCAGGTCATCCACGGTTTCAAAGAGAGGCACGATATCGATATTCAATTTCTCCTTCTTCCACCCGCTAAGAAGTAATAGGCCATAGACTTCCATCGCATTCAGCGCACTGTTGCATTGACTAATGATGTACCGATTCGATCCTTCAGGGCCATTATAATGCTGTATATCTCGTATGCTCGACATCGCCTGCAACGTATTTTGCTGAACAGGATCCTCGAGTAGCGAAGGGTCAGCAGGCCTGGTTATGGATGTCAATGTTTTTATTTTATCATTATCGGCTAGGCCAGCATAATCTTTCGGTAGTACATTATCTTTTTCCGCAATGGAGCCAAGGACCTTTCCATGAATAGAACTCTCCTGCCGTATGTCGAGGGATGCGAAGTGCAAACCGAAAACCTCAATCTTATTGATGAGATTATTGACAAGATGGAGAAAAAGACCATTATGCTGCTCGATGATGATCTTCCTGATCTGCTCGAGAGTCTCCAGTATCTCATCCTTTGACAACGCCGTACGCGCACCGGGAATAAACAGGTTTTTGTAGAGCTTAGCCTCCAGATCATTCAGCAGGTTATCAATCCCGGAGAAGGTTAGCCTTCGCTTTAGTTTTCTAACATCGAGGTAATAGCACTTTATGATACTCCCACGAAGCGCCTCTGCTACCTGCAGCGTGGTTTCGCTGGTGACAAAAGGATTGCCATCCATATCCCCACCCGGCCAGAATCCCATCCTGATCACGGGGTTCGATTTGTCAACCGCATGAGGAAATTGCGCTTTAAGATTTGACAAAATTCTTCCAGCAGCCGCATAAAAGACATTCTCAAGATACCAGACCAGGCTGATCGCCTCGTCGAATGGTGTAGGCTTCTTCTTCTTGAAAAATGGGGTCTTACCTAACTGTTGCAGGTAAGTATTGATGAGATTTGTATTATTATCAGCGAGCGCCCTCGAAAGATCGTTGATGATGCCAAGCACAGGGCCTGGATAAAACTGTGTAGGATGTGCCGTCAAAACCAACCTGACGGAAAACTCCTTGAGCTTTTCGGTCAGCTCCTGCTGTTTGTTTTCCTGGATAACTTCTGACTCGAGGTGTTTTAGTGTACCTACACCATTCAGATCATGCACCTGGGCAAACGCGGCGTCTTCGAGCGCATCGAAAAGCACCACCTGGCGTTCGACGTATTGAACGAACCTGAATAGCAGATCCGATTTTTCCTTCTCTGTTGTATAGGTCGTATGCTTGGTGAAGAATTCGTCTATGATACGAATGGGACTTAAGTGCTTCTTATACCCCTCGTCGCAGTTGTTGGAAAGAAGGGAAAGCAATATCCCCGTTTTTTCGATTCGGTGAAAAGGAAGCGAGGTAAAAAGACTGTTGTAAAGCTGGAAGCGGAGACCCACCTCGCTTTTGAACTGCTGCAAGGCTCTGTTGGAGTGTTGGTTCATTTCTTCAGTGTCTATCGACGTTTAACGTTTAAGGGT
>JACMKU010000015.1 GCA_014379965.1 Chitinophagaceae bacterium | reverse complement strand
TTGATGGAGCTGTGGAAAGAAACTAAAAACTAAAAACTAAAAACTAAAAACTAAAAACTAAAAACTAAAAACTAAAAACTAAAAACTAAAAACTAAAAACTAAAAACTAAAAATAAAGAAATTAAAGAAATTGGGAATTATTAGGTCGTGAAAGGACGCAAAGGGAAATCTTACGCAGCGGCGCAGAGAAAAAGAAATTGAAGAAAGTGGAAATTATAAATTAAGAGGTCGCGCAAAGACGCAAAGTTCGCAAAAGGATAACCATCCTATTCACAACTCACAACTCACAACTCACAACTCACAACTCACGACTCACGACTCACGACTCACGACTCACGATTGCTCACGACTCACTGCTCACTCACCCCTGTCACCAGGAGAGACACTTCATCGCGCAGCACTTCGATAAAACCCTGCTCGATACGAATGGATTTTTTCTCACCTTTTGTAGGCTGGAAACGGACTTCGCCTTTTTCCAGCGCCGCTACGATCGCTGCGTGGCCACGGCGTACTTCGAAACGACCGCCGATGGCAGGAACGTTAACGGATGTAACCGAGCCATGAAATAATTCCTTATCCGGAGTGAGCACAACAAGATTCATGTGAAGATCTTTCTACGATGATTAGTTACCGGCTTCTGCCAACATTTTCTTTCCTTCTTCGATCACCTCATCGATACCACCTTTGAGGTTGAATGCAGCTTCAGGATATTGATCCACTTCGCCGTTCATGATCATCTTGAATCCACGGATGGTTTCTTCAATGGGAACGAGTGCACCAGGCTTACCTGTAAATTGTTCAGCTACATGGAATGGCTGTGACAGGAATCGCTGAACACGACGTGCGCGGTGTACTACCTGCCTGTCTTCTTCAGAAAGTTCTTCAAGACCGAGGATCGCGATGATATCCTGTAATTCGTTGTAGCGCTGGAGGAGGTTTTTCACCGCCATGGCAGTATTGTAGTGATCGTCACCGATGATCAGTGGATCGAGGATACGCGATGTACTGTCGAGTGGGTCAACCGCAGGATAGATACCGAGGGAAGCAATCTTACGACTTAATACTGTAGTTGCGTCAAGGTGTGCAAACGTTGTTGCAGGAGCAGGGTCAGTCAAGTCATCCGCAGGTACATAAACTGCCTGTACAGATGTGATAGAACCTCTCTTAGTTGATGTGATACGTTCCTGCATCACACCCATCTCTGTTGCCAGTGTTGGCTGGTAACCTACCGCTGACGGCATACGGCCCAGAAGGGCTGATACTTCGGAACCTGCCTGTGTAAAACGGAAGATGTTGTCGATGAAGAAAAGGATGTCACGGCCTCCCGCGGGATCGCTGAGGTCACCGTCACGATAATATTCTGCTACGGTAAGACCTGAAAGAGCAACCCGTGCACGTGCACCAGGAGGTTCGTTCATCTGCCCAAATACGAGAGTAGCCTGTGATTTTGATAATTCGTCCATGTCAACTTTAGAAAGGTCCCACCCTCCGGCTTCCATACTTTCCTGGAATTCATGACCGTATTTGATTACACCTGATTCGATCATCTCACGGAGAAGGTCATTTCCTTCACGGGTACGTTCACCAACGCCAGCGAAAACTGAGATACCTGCGTATCCTTTTGCGATGTTGTTGATCAATTCCATGATCAATACAGTTTTACCTACACCGGCACCACCGAAGAGGCCAATTTTACCTCCCTTTGAATAGGGTTCGATCAGGTCGATAACCTTGATACCTGTGTATAGGATTTCTTTGCTAGTTGAAAGATCTTCGTAAGCTGGTGGTTTGCGGTGGATTGGGTAAGAGCGGTCGTCTTTGACGATCGGGCCGATACCATCGATAGCTTCACCCACAACATTAAAGAGGCGTCCTTTGATCTGTTCTCCTACAGGCATGGTGATGTTTTTGCCTGTGTCCACTACATCCATTCCTCGCATAAGTCCGTCAGTACTATCCATCGCTACGGCACGGATAGAATCCTCACCCAGGTGCTGTTGCACTTCCAGGAGAACTTTATCACCGTTTGGACGAGTAATTTCCAATGCATTCAGGATGTCTGGAATCTTGCTGGACTCTCCTGCAAAACTTACATCCACAACCGGACCAATGATCTGTTTTATCTTACCGACGTTCATAATAGATTGATATACTTATAGTTATACTAGAAATGATCTTTCAAATGTGGCGCAAAGATAGAAAGGAAAAAGGGAAATTATGAGGGTCGGCTAAAGATTTTTCCCTGCGAAACCTGTAAAAATGCAGAAGCAGAAAGAATGACTATTCTTCTTCGCCGGAAGCCAGTTCATTATGCTTCATGTCTTCGATCCAAAAATTATTCGTCCCTTCACCTGCCAGGATCCGGACAATCTGGTTATTGATCAATTCCAGCAATGCGAGAAACGTTATGATGGCATGGATCCTGTTCTCGCTATGAGCAAATACATCCCGGAAGTCAAGACGTGTTTTCACTGAAAGTTTTCCGGTGATCATTGTCTGTTCTTCTCCAACGGAATAGGTGTATTTGATAATGGTGTGGACTGGATGGAGCTTTGCGGTTTCAAACCGTTCCATTACACGTTTGAATGCCTGTAACAGTTTATAGAGAGTCAGGCTTTCCAGTTCTGCATCCGCGAGCGCTTCTTCAGCAAGGGATTTGAGTTCAACTTCCACATTGCCGCGGGGGAAGGACATACCGCGTGATTCTTCTTTGCGTCGCAGTTCCTCAGTTACTTCCTTATATGATTTGTACTCCAGAAGACGCTGGATGAGTTCTTCTCTTGGATCGATCTCGTTTCCTTGTTCATCAACATCCTTGCGTGGAATCAGCATTTTTGCCTTGATCCGCATCAGGGTGGCTGCTACGAGGATAAATTCTGATGCCAGGTCGATGTTGAGATTTTCCATCGTATGGACGTACGACAGGAAGTCATCCGTAATCTTGAAGATGGGAATGTCGTAGATATCGAGTTCGTCGCGCTCAATAAAAAAGAGGAGGAGGTCAAAAGGGCCCTCAAAAGCATCTATCCTGATCGTGTATGTCGAATCCACCTGTTACATTTAGAGTGTCAAAGATATCATTATGGCTAAACAGCAGGGGAAGCTGTTTCTGATTCCGACTCCGATAGCTGAAGAAAGTCTGGAGAGTATATCCACAGAGGTAATGCGGGTGGTCCATTCCCTGCGATATTTTATCGTGGAAAAGGCACGGACGGCAAGGCGTTTTGTCAGTGCTACCAGCCATCCTGAAAAAATTGAATTCCTGGTTTTCGAAGAAATGCCTGATCCCCATGATGATCTTAAGGTTCAAAAGCTGTTGAAACCAGCATTAGATGGGCAAAATATTGGGTTGATGTCTGAGGCAGGACTTCCGGCGATAGCTGATCCGGGGAATTTATATGTTCGGGAGGCACAGCGATTAGGGATTGAAGTTGTACCCCTGGCAGGTCCTTCGAGTATCATGATGGCTTTGATGGCTTCGGGTCTTGAAGGTCAACGGTTTTCATTTCATGGATATCTCAGTGCTAAAAAACCGGAATTACAGGCTCAATTAAAAGATCTGGAAAAAAGAGCTGTCCGGGAAGACGCTACACAGATCTTTATTGAGACCCCGTATAGAAATAAGCAAGTGATGGAGGTAGCGGCTCAGAGTCTTGAAGGGAAAAGACAATTTTGTATTGCTGCGGGTTTGGGAAGTGATGATGGATTTGTGTTGACGAGAACGATTGGAGAGTGGAAGAAAGAAGGGTGGCCGGAGATACACAAGGTGCCAGCAGTGTTTTTGATAGGAAAAGGCTAAGGCTAAGGCGAAGGCGAAGGCGAAGGAGAAGGCGGAGGATTAGGCTAAGGTTTTTTGATTCAACTGTATTGTAAGTTTCTACTTTTTATTTCAATGATTCGAATGGCTCACGGGTTGAATGTAGAATAATGAATAGCGGAATAACGAATAAGGAAGTTAAAGGAAATAAAAGCTGAGACTGAAATTGGCTGTCTGTCAAATGAAGTCGTGGCAATTACTTTTAACAACATGATTTAACCTTAGCCTGACCTTCGCCTTAGCCTGACCTTCGCCTTAGCCTTCTCCTCCGCCTTAGCCTTTTTCTTTACCGTCTCTTCGGGAGCCAATTAACCATTAATTTTGTTCTGC
>JACMKU010000194.1 GCA_014379965.1 Chitinophagaceae bacterium | reverse complement strand
TTCTGCATAGCCGCCTCGTTGCGCAGATACTGCTCCTTCTTGCCGCGCTTGACCTTGTAGAGCGGCGGCTGAGCGATGTAGAGATGACCGCGCTCGACCAGCTCACGCATGTTGCGGTAGAAGAAGGTCAGCAGCAGGGTCAGAATGTGGGCGCCGTCCACGTCGGCATCCGTCATGACGATGATGCGGCCGTAGCGCAGCTTGGCGATGTCGAAGTCGTCCTTGCCGATGCCGGTGCCCAGCGCCGTAATCAGGGTACGGATCTCCTGCGAGGCGATCATCTTGTCGAAACGGGCCTTTTCCACGTTGAGGATCTTGCCCTTGAGCGGCAGAATCGCCTGAAACTTGCGGTCACGGCCCTGTTTGGCCGAGCCGCCGGCGGAGTCACCTTCGACCAGATACAGTTCGCACAGTTCGGGATTCTTCTCCTGGCAATCGGCCAGCTTGCCAGGCAGGCCACCCAGGTCCAAAGCCCCTTTACGCCGGACTGTTTCCCGTGCCTTGCGGGCCGCTTCGCGGGCGCGGGCGGCCTCGATCGATTTTTCCAGGATGCGTTTGGCAACCGGGGGATTTTCTTCCAAAAACTGGGCCAGTTTTTCGTTGATCAGGGTCTCGACATAGCCCTTGACCTCGGAGTTGCCCAGCTTGGTCTTGGTCTGCCCCTCGAACTGCGGCTGGGGAAGCTTGACCGAAATAACGCAGGTGATTCCCTCACGCAGGTCATCGCCCGAAATGGAGACCTTCTCCTTCTTGAGCAGATTGTTAGCCGCGGCATAGCTGTTCATGGTGCGGGTCAGGGCGGCCTTGAAGCCGATCAGATGAGTGCCGCCCTCGTGAGTATTGATGTTGTTGGCAAAAGAGAAGATCTTCTCGTCGTAGGAGTCGTTGTACTGCATCGCGACCTCGGTCTCTACGCCTCCTTTCTCTCCTTTGAAATAGATCGGTTTGGGGTGCAGCGGGGTCTTATTGCGGTTGAGATACTCCACAAAAGAGTTGATGCCGCCCTCGTAGTAGAACTCGTGCGACTTGTTATCCACCCGCTCATCGTTGATTTTGATACGCACGCCGGCGTTGAGGAAGGCCATCTCGCGCAAACGCTGGGAAAGCACATCAAAGGAAATTTCGGTGCTCTCGAAGATCTCCTCGTCCGGCATGAATGTGATCTTGGTGCCGCGCTTCTTGGTCTCGCCGACCATCTCCAACGGTGCAACGGGGTCGCCGCGTCGATAGGACTGACGGAAGATTTTGCCTTCGCGGCGAATCTCCAGCTCCAGCGACCTGGAGAGGGCATTAACGACCGAGACTCCCACGCCGTGCAAACCGCCGGAGACCTTGTAGGAGTCGTTATCAAACTTTCCACCGGCATGCAGAACGGTCAGGACAACCTCGGCGGCCGATTTTCCCTCGCTTGGCATTATGTCGGTCGGGATACCGCGACCGTTATCCACTACGGTCACGGAACCATCGATGTTGATGGTGACACTGACATCGTCGCAATGACCGGCCAAGGCCTCGTCGATGGAGTTGTCCACAATTTCGTACACCAGATGGTGCAGGCCCGCGCTGGAGGTGGAGCCGATGTACATGGCCGGGCGCTTGCGAACCGCGGACAACCCCTCCAGAACCTTGATATTATCCGCGCCGTATTCCTCGACGCCGTGCATCATGTTTTCCTGTTCACTCATATGTTTCATTTCCCTCAGACGTCAGATTGCCGTTTTCCACACGGAATACGGAACAGTGTGCAGCTGTACCCAATAAAGCAGGTGCTGGTTTTGTGGTAGTAATGAAAACCTGGATATCCCGGGATGTGAGATAATCCATAAGGTTGCTGTTTCTCTGTGCATCCAGTTCCGAACTCATATCATCAAGAAGCAGAAGCGGTGGTTCGCTGAAGATGGTCTGAAGATTTTCCATCTCCGCCATCTTGAGAGCCAGTACGAAGCTTTTTTGCTGCCCTTGTGAACCGAAGGCTTTGAGATGCCGATTATCCAGGATGAACGTCAAATCATCCCGGTGTGGCCCAGCTGTGGTGGTGCCGTAGCGTTCATCACTTTTGCCATGGCGATGGAACAGTTGCAGCAACTCATCACGGATGCTGCCCCTGTCCGTAGCCTGAATCCCTTCGGGCTGATAATTGATTCCGGCAGTTTCGCCGCCACCGGAAATGGTAGCGTAATGCAGCTGTAGTTGCGTATCAAGCAACGCCACATAGCGCTGGCGACGTTCAATGACTTCGGCGCCAGCAACGGCCAGTTTTTCGGTCCAGACATCCAGCCCGGTCTTGTCGGGGCTTTTTAAGAGATGGTTGCGCTGTTTGATAATCCGGTGATAATCATGCCAGCAATGCAGATAACCGACATCACCGGTATAGACAGCCCGGTCCAGGTAGCGTCGCCGTGACTCAGGTCCCGATTTGACCATGCTTGTGTCGTCGGGAGAGAACACCACCGCATTTAGCTTCCCATGCAGGTCCGAGGCCCGCTTGATCCCCTTCTGGTCTATATCCACCCGTCGCCCGGCCTGTTCCAGCGACAACCGGATTTGACTGACAGTGCCGCAGGATTCAACTTCTCCGCACACTACCGCCTGTGTCTGGCCGTGCCTGATGAACTCCGGCAGTCGTGAATTCCTGAACGAGCGTGGATTTCCCAGCAGATAAATAGCTTCCAGGAGATTCGTTTTGCCCTGACCGTTGAATCCGTAAAACAGGTTGAAACGGTTACCCGGCTCGACCCGAATCATCTCAATATTCCTGAAACTGGACACCAGCAGATGTTTGAGTCGCATTTGTTATTATTACAGCCTCATGGGCATGATTACTGCCAAAAAACTGTCTGATTTGTTTGGAACTATAATCGATGGAGAAAGTTCGTCCCTGAACTTCATATCGACATTTTCCGTCTCCGCCACAGCCAGTACATCCAGAAGATAGCGGGCGTTGAATCTTACCGCAATAGGTTTACCACCATAGGTAACATCAATATCTTCCCTGGCATCTCCAAGTTCCGGATTACTGGAAGAAATTTTAATGCTTGAAGCAGATATTTCCAGCATGATGCCCTTGAATTTTTCACTGGAAAGAATGGCCATCCTGCGTACTGAATGAGTAAAATCCTCTTTATTGACGGTGATTACTCTATCGTTAGCAGTAGGGATGACCCTGTTGTAGTCGGGAAAATCTCCATCCACCAGCCGCATGACCATGTATGAATCGCCACGCTTGATGACAGCGCTGTTATCCATGAATCCAAACATCAGATTTCCTTCTTCTTCTTCTGCAATCTTTTTCATCTCGAAAATGCCCTTTTTAGGCAGGATGACACCCTTGAGAAGTTCCGGACCGGCTGTGCCCTTGAAAGCACCATTGGAAATCGAAAGACGATGCCCATCTGTAGCAACCATCTTAAGAATTTGCTCCCCGTTTGGCGCTACTTCAACCTTTGTGAACAGTCCATTCAGATTGTATTTTGTTTCGTCATTACAAATAGCATAAAAAGTTTTCTCAATCATATTTTTCAATAATGAGCTTTCAATTTCAAAAAGTCTTTCTTCTTTGACTGCAGGAAAATAAGGAAATTCTTCTGGCGAAAGTCCAACTATATTAAACTGGACCTTACCGCAGGTAATTTCTACCCAATCATTATCTTTAGTTGAAAAGGTTATTTTTTGGTTGGGTAATTCCTTAACTATTTCGTACAGTTTTTTTGCACCAACCGTAATTTTTCCTGTAGAGGTGACATCTGCCGGATAAGTGCTTTTCATACCAACTTCAAGATCAGTAGCCGTAATGTGTATTGACGATTCCGTTGCTTCTATCAGGACGTTTGAAAGGATAGGCATTGAGGTCCGTTTTTCTACGATGCCTTGGATCTTCTGTAGCGATTTAAGGAATAATTCCTTATCGATTATGAATTCCATTTGTCACTCCCTATAGAATTGATTTTAAATTATTTTAAAAGATAGTTGTTGTTATAGGGCACAGTAAACTGGTGATAACGTTTTAACATACTTATTTTAGGAGACAATTTGGCTTTTATGAGTGTGGATGATTTTTTGTCAGAATACCATGTTATCAACAGGTGCCGTGCCGTTAATATTTATCCACAAGGATTCCCACAGGATATTCCTATTTAAGAAGGATACTTTTAATTTCATCGATAATTCTAGAAATTTTAATATCATCCTTTTGTGCCTTATCAATTTTTTTGGCAGCATAAATAACTGTTGAATGATCTTTACCACCAAACCTCATTCCAATATCCGGATAGGAAGCTTTAGTCATGTCGCGACATATCCAAATGGCAATCTGTCGAGCCTGAACCAGGTTTTTAAGTCGTTTATCTGATTTCAAATCAGCAACCTTTAATCCAAAGTGGTCCGCTGTCGCTTTCTGGATCAACTCTACCGTAATATCTTTACGTCGATCACCGAGAATATCCTTTAAACTTTCCCGTGCCATATCAAGGGTTATGGGTATATTTTGTAAACTGCTGTAGGCACCCAGCCTGATAAGCATACCTTCGAGTTCCCGAATATTTTTTGTATCACTTGAGGCAAGAAAATATGTAACATCATCAGGAAGACGTATTTTGGTTATCTCTGATTTTTTCTTGAGAATTGCAATTTTAGTTTCCACATCAGGAGGTTGAATATCTGCAATTAATCCCCATTCAAAGCGTGACCGCAATCGCTCTTCCAGATCGGATATTTCTCGTGGAAATTTATCAGAAGTGATAACTATCTGTTTCTGTGTATCATATAGTGCATTGAATGTATGGAAAAACTCTTCCTGGGTACCAACCTTACCGGAAATAAATTGAATATCATCAATTAGCAGTACGTCGATAGTTCTGAAACGAGCACGAAACAGCTCCATTCTTTTATGGCGAAGAGAATTAACCATTTCATACATAAACTTTTCTGCTGAACAATAACATACATTCAGTTCAGGTGAAGTAGCACGGATAGTATGGCCAATGGCATTAAGCAAGTGACTTTTACCAAGCCCCACACCACCGTATATAAAGAGAGGATTATAGGTATCGGCTGGATTATTTGCTACGGCCATTGCAGCAGCATGAGCAAATTGGTTGCCGGTTCCACTCACAAATAGATCAAAGGTATATTTGTGATTCAAAGGGGTAAACGATATATCCTGCAAGCTGTTTTTTGCTTCGCTCAGATCCGGAAGTCCTTTGGAGATGATTTCTTCCGGTAAAAGAGGGATACTGTCAGGATCGCTTTCATTTATAAGGAATTCTATGGACATTTTTTTACCGGCTGCAACCGACAGCGCGCTTGAAAGCACCGTTAAATAATGATCTTCCAGCCATTCCTTGAAAAATGACGTCGGAACAGACAAATAGACCGTATCACTCTCCGAATGATTGAAGTTGACCGGTTTTATCCATGTTGAAAAATCCCGTTCGGAAAGAACTTTCCCTAAGTTTTCAGTT
>JACMKU010000193.1 GCA_014379965.1 Chitinophagaceae bacterium | reverse complement strand
TTAGCAGGGAATTCCCAAACTTAAAAGACCCACTCACCATTCACTACTCACCATTCACCCCTCTACTTTAACTGCGCCAAAAGCTTATCATTCAACTTCACATAATCATCATTCTTAGCTGCAATAGCCAGTTCCTTTGATCTTTGTGCAGCAGCTTTTGCTTCGGACTTCTTACCTAGTTTCGCCAGGCAATTTGCCCACTGGTGCTGTATCCAGAAAGCTTGTGGGTTAGCTTCAACGGCCTTGTTGAACCAGTCTAGCGCCTGGTTGAGATCCTTTCCATTCTCCATATAATAGAGTGCCGCGGCATAATAAGGAGGTTTGTCTGTCTTCATCGCAGTATTGATAGCCGCCATCACTTTGCTGTCTACGTCAGTATTGATCGGAACTACGACTGCCGACTTTGCCCACAGGATCTGCAGGTCAAGGCTGTTTGGACGTATGTTGGTAAACTGTATTGTGAACGTCTCGGCGTTATCCTTCATTCTCTTCACAGGCGTTGTCACTCTCACGATATCCTGGTCCGGTTTATATGCTGCAGGACTGGTCACATCAGTCTGCTTGCTGATAATAACAATCCAGTTATTTTTATCGGGTATAGTGAGTAGGCCATACTTGCCGGCAGGAATCTTCTTGTCGCCGATGGTCACATCGTCGCCGAAGGTGAGTGTGGTTGCACTATTAGCGCCGGTTCGCCATACGTTACCATACGGAACAATGTCGCCAAAAATCTTCCTTCCTTTTACACCAGGGCGGGAGTAAGTAAGCTCTACCGTAGACAGACCGAAATCCTGTTTAACGGTTTGCGTCGGGCTCGCTGCCGGTGTTTTTAATTGGGCTTCCGATACGAGAAATAATCCTGCAGCCATAGCTGCCAAAAAAAATCTTTTCATAGCAATCATGTTTTTGAAGAGCAAAGGTAAGGTTTGCGGGGATGGGAATCGGGAATCTGTAATCGGAATCAGTATTCGGGAATTAGGAATCGGGAATCCGTCCATATGCGGGAGTGCCGATTCCTGATTCCCAATTCCCGATTACTGATTCCCGATTCCGATTACTAATTAGGTTTGACAAAAGGAACTGTCACCACCGTCCTCGTTCCGCGTCGGGCCTTTCGTTTCCATTTTGGTCCTTCTTTCACCAGGCGGATCGCTTCCTTGTCGCACTTGGCACAGAGAGATTTCTCTATCCTTATGTTTACAGGATCACCGTTCTTGTTGACCTCAAACGAAAGTTCAACTGCATCGCTTCCCGTGTTTTTCTTAACGGCGTAAGCCTCGGGGATATCATTGAGATTGTTGGCGAGGTATGCATCGTACGAAGGCCAGCCCGCTTCTGGCTCTGGCTCCTCGAATGTCATGTTATTATCGGTGGCGCGTTTAGCGGAGTTTCGTTTGACTGGGTCGATGACTTTTGCCGTCATCGATTTATCCTCGTTGAGGGTAACCTTATTGTCAGTAAGGTCGCTTCTCAACTGTAGCTTGTTATTTTCATAACCAAGGGCCTTCACCTGCACGTTCATTACAGAATCGTATGGAGAAACGAGTGTAAAGTTTCCTCTTGCATCTGCATAGGTGCCGACATTATCATTGGTATTTGTAATGTTGGCAAAGGGCAGAGGATTGTTATTCGCATCCGTTACTTGTCCCCGGAAATAATTTGGTTGAGAAAACTGGTTATTTCGCTGGTTGAGAATTCCATTGTTGCTCGCCCGGTTGGTCACAGCCTGTTCGGAAAAACCCTCTTTGTTTTTTTCGGCTGCGTCTCTTGACCTCTTTTCTGCATCCGCATTGGTTACTACTTCCGGCGGTGTCGTGACAGGGACATCGTCTTTGAGTTTCTTCAGTTCCTCTGATTGTCTACCTGCGACATTGTCAACATTTTCTTTAGCAACCTTTTTCGCAGCTATCTCTCCTTGCAGGGTTTTATATTCGACCGTTGCGGAGGTTTGATCCTGAACAGGGGCTTGTTTAATGTCAGGGACGGTGGGCTGAACTTTGTGTTCGTCAGCAATGGATGTCCTGGGCAATGATGTTGCAGTGTCGGACTTTAGCGCACTACCATTGTTCATCACGGTTTCCTCTTGTGTGCCAACTGGCTCAATTGGTTTTTCTATGGCTGCGGGGGCCTGTGCAATATCGACGGATTTGGTTCTGAAAAGGAAATCGTAGGAGAACCAACCCGCGCCTGCGATGATGACTACCATGACAGCAATCCTGAGCCAGGGAGTTGATGACCTTCCAGCGCTATGCATCGGGATCACCTTTGCCTTTTCCGTCTTTGCTTCCAGTCGACTTCTTAATTCGGCGAGGTCTGCCTGAATGTCGACGCCCTGTACCGTGAAACCTTCGAGGGCATCGGCAAGGAAAGGATCATCGAGGGCGGCCTTCTCCAAAGCATGCATCTCGGAGGCAGAAAGCTGTCCGGCGTGATACTTTTCAATATCTGATGCTGTGAATTTTCGTATGTTTTCGTCGTTTGCCATTTGGCTTCTACAAAGTTCAGTTTTTTTTGTTGGTTAAAGGTTGACTACCGGGAGTCAACTGTTCCTTCTCCATACAGATCTTCAGATTTCTCCTTCCGTTCTGGATGAAACTTCTTACCTGGTTCCATTCCTGTCCCGTTGTTTCCGCTATTTCATTGTAACATTTCCCTTCGAGGTAAAACATCCGTATCACGCGTTGTTGCTCAGGAATCAGGGTGCCGAGACAGTATTCCAACTTCTGGAAGTTCTCCTCTTTTTCTAGCACACCATTCAGATGCACGTTTTCCTCGTTTTGCACAAGATCCGGCTTAAACTCAACAGTTTTAAGGTTACGAGGGGTCCGAAGTTGCATAAGGCAGTGGTTTTTAGCCACCTGGTGCAACCAGCCACGAAAATTTTCCACCTCGTGCTTCTTCAATTTAACTACCAACTCTTCAAATACCTGGATCACTCCATCTTTTGCCATCTCCGAATCCTTGAAGTACTTGAGACAGACTCCGTACACGAGATCCATGTAGCGCTGGTACAGGTCGCCGAGGACGGCCATGTCCCCGTTCTCCTTGTAGAGGGTCACAAGTTCTTTATCAGAGAGGGCATTATTTGATATGTTTCGTATAAAAGCCACGGGGAATAAAAATAATAAATAAAAAATGGATAGAAGTTTATGCAATTGCTAAAAAACCGTCATCGGTAGAGAAGACGGGAAGTCCGGAAGTCCGAAAGACCTAAAGACTTCTCGAATGTTAGGGTAGTCTTTCCGGACTTCCGGACTACTCGTCTTTCGGACTTTTATTCGAGGCGAATCAACATAAACGACAGTTATACTAACAGCCGGTTAGTGATAAGGAGCTGGTGTCTACCGGCTCCACATTTTTTTACTTGATGTATTGGCTTATGAAGTTCCTCCTAACCATCGTCTTGAGTTCTATCTGCATTTGTGCGTTTGCCCAGAGCAGTGTTTCCATCATGATTCCAAACAAGCCATTAGTTCTGACCGAGGGGACGCCTGGTCCATCACCATCGATTAGAATAAGATGCGGAACACGACTTAGCCCAGATCCGGTACTCATAGTCGACGGCGTCGTGAAGGAATATAGCCACATGTCATCGATGGATCCCGGGTCAATTTTATCCATTGAAATATTGAAAGGAGAGGGAGCCAGACCGTTTCTTGGATGCAAAGCACAAGGTGGCGTAATCCTGATCAGAACAAAACGCCTGCAACTTACGATTAAGGATTCCCAGGTTGATACGCCAATTCCTTATGCGACAGTTTATCTTTCTTTCGGCGCTGATACGGTAAGAATGATAGCCAACGATGGCGGCGTTGTGTACCTGGATCCCAAATATGTGAAACGCAATTATGATGTCCGGGTATCATCGGTCGGGTATTTGACGCGAGATTTGAAATCCAGCGAGGCGGGCAATGATATTCATCTCGAAAAAGATCTTCGTACGTGTTCAGAAGCGATTGTGGTGTCGTACGGCCAAACTAGATGCCGTAGGATAGTTTCCTGTGGTGGCTCTATCTGCCGCAGATGCACCATGACGGAAGAGAAGGAGGATGTGAAGTTTAATCGGGATCTCAGTCTGACGCTTTACCCAAACCCACTGCAAAGAGGGGGTCAACTGCATCTTAACTATACTAGCCAACGAAACACTATCGCTGAGGTATGCCTTGTTACTCTTTCCGGCAGCACAGCTCTGCGGCTTTCAAGAAAGATTTTGAAGGGGGAGAACAGGATATCGATCATACCCGATGCCAGGATAGCTGCGGGAGTATATGTCCTTCAACTGCGAGATGGAATGGAAAAGATTATTGTAAGCGGGAAATTAGTGATTCTATAAATCGAGTATATGAATAAACGTATCCAACTTACTATTAACGAACCTTGCCACGAAAACTGGGAGAGGATGACACAGGCGGAAAAAGGTCGCTTCTGCGGTTCCTGCCAGAAACATGTATTGGATTTCACCAGCATGAGCGATGCCCAATTGGCCGCTTTCTTTAAGAAGCCATCTACTGGCGAGGTCTGCGGAAGATTCTTTCCCGACCAACTTGACCGCGACGTGGAAATACCTCGAAAGAGAATTCCATGGGTGAAGTATTTCTTTCAATTCGCATTACCTGCTTTCCTTTTTAGCAGCAAGGCTGTTGCACAGGGAAAGGTAATTATGGGTAAACTAAAAGTACCCACCGAGAATTTACCCCGACTTACTCTGGGGCAAGCGTCCGTAAAGCCAGCACCAGAAATTTTCATCAAGGGGAAAATCGTCGGTTTCGATAATCTACCGGTTCCATTTGCAACCGTGGCGATCGTGGGTACCAGGGCCATTGTCGCGGCCGACAGCATTGGCGAGTTTAAGATTGTGAACCCAGGGGAGACAGCGACGATACTTCTGCAGGTGTCATCTGTAGGATATAAAACTAAAGAAGTTATGTTGAATGCTTTATCTGCAAGTGAGAAGCCAATAACTATACAACTGGCCGCTCTTGACCTTTCAGAAGTGGTAGGCGTGATGATGGGTGTGATACTAAGAAAAGAAACAAGATTTATTCCTACAAAAAAAATGGATTCAACCGAGAAGTGTACTGATACCGAGACAAAGAAAAAGGCGATTGAACCTCCCCTCAACCAAAAATCGCCTATGATTAAAGTCTACCCCAATCCCGTTGCATCAGGAAGCACCATCAACATTAGTTGTGAACAGCTCGAGGAAGGATATTATCTCATGCGGCTGAGCAGTCAATCCGGGCAGGAACTACAAAAAAAACAAATCTGGATCGATGCCGACGCTCGTATTATCAACATGGAAGTACCAGTCGTAGCCACGGGTAATTATATTTTGACATTAAGTAACAAAGAAACTGGCAAGACCCTTAGCGAAAAAATAGTAATTCATCCTTAATTAATCCCGCACCCCACTACATAACAAAAAGCCTTAGCGCCTTTGCGAAACTTTGCGTCTTTGCGTGAAATTCTTTTTACTGAAATGCCGGATGAAAATTCTCCAACGTCTTCCTCAAAAACTCTCTATCCAGATGCGTATAGATCTCCGTCGTGGTAATGCTTTCATGCCCCAGCATTTCCTGTACAGCCCTGAGATCGGCGCCGCCCTCAACGAGATGGGTGGCAAAAGAATGACGAAACGTATGTGGTGAAACTGTCTTATCAATACCCGCTTTTCCGACAAGATTCTTGATGATGAGAAAGATCATCACCCTCGAGAGTTTTGTGCCCCTCCCACCCAGGAATACGATATCCTCATTGCCTGGCTTCACCTTTACGTGCACACGGATGTTCTCCATATAGATACTGATGTGCCTGATCGCACTCTTACCGATTGGCACTAGTCTTTCCTTATCGCCTTTTCCTGTGACCCTGATGAATCCTGCATCCATGTACAACTGGGAGATCCGCAGGTTGACCAATTCGCTTACGCGCAGGCCGCAACTGTACATCGTTTCCAGGATAGCCTTGTTTCTCACACCCTCAGGCCTGCTGAGATCTATTTGTCCTATGATTGCCTCGATCTCTCCGAAACTCAAGATATCCGGGAGTGCTCTTTTAAGCTTTGGTGCTTCGAGCAAAGTGGTGGGGTCGGTAGTTGAAATGTGTTCAATGAGGCAGTATTTGTAAAACGCCCTAATGCCTGATATGATGCGTGCCTGCGATGCGGGGGTCATTCCGAGTCCGCCAATCCACTTGAGGAATTGCTGGAGGTCCTGGAGACGAATATCTGCGGGCGTCTTTTTCGAGTTCGCTTCCTGTAGGAAGATGGTTAGCTTCTCGATATCTCTTAGATACGCTTCAGTAGAATTGTCCGCAAGGGATTTCTCCAGTTGCAGGTATGCCTTGAATCCTTTCTTATAGGGTTCCCACATAGGCGGGCTTATAAATTTTTAGAAGCTGGACGGGAACCAGGACGATCAAAGCGTACAATAATCTCGAACACTTGCGATAAATCATTGCAGCGTGATCTTCTTCTCTATGGTCTGCCACTCATTGTCGATTTTCACTCTCACCCAGACGCGATCAGCAGTAACGTTGATGGTATCGATCGTCGCGTGCATTTCACTATACTCCATCGCTACCTGCCTACCGAGGGTGGCCGTGGCCTTCTTGCCGGTCGTCATGTCTTCTACGAAAATGTTTCCCTTGTCGGTATATGCTACAAGGTTGTCTGCAATTGAATATTTAGGGTCCATGGGATTGAAGGCGCTATTCTTCCGGAAGATATTTCCGCTCTTGTTGAATGGGATTTTCACCAGGAATCCCTGCGCGGTTACACAGTCATTAAACATCAACCAGGCATAGCTTGTATCCTTGATATAATGACGGAAATGACTTTTATTAATAAGGACCTCTTTTGCAGTAAGGTCGGTAAACAATAGTTTTCGTTTTGCCGGAAGCCCATTGTGACTCCAGGTGATGGTATCAGGCCTGCATTCCCTGAACTTGATTTCTACGAATGGCGTATCCGGGTGATCCACTGAGAAACGCATCATATCACTGTTACAGGCCGTATCGCAAAAAGTAGCCGGGCCAGATGAATTACATGCTGTAAAGGAAATAGAAAAGGCAATAAGAGTAACAATCATTAGGGAAAGAACGAGTCTCATATATGTTGGTTTTATGCCAAACAAAAATAGCCAATGAAAGGATTCACATGCAATTTTCTTTTCTCTGAACGGCGACTGCGATTGTTGCATTACCTTCGATGCATTAACCCTTTGTATGAACACGTCCCTGCGCGCATTTAAGAAGAAAGTACTAATCCATAAAAATAGCTTCCGCCGATTCCTTACCTCCCTGGAGAAGAATACTCCCCGAAAGTTGGACCAGTTGGTTATGTTAGCAGAGCAACAAGTATGGCCAGAAACGGATTGCCTACGCTGCGCTAATTGTTGCAAGACAATGACACCTACATACACTCCTGGCGACATAAGAAGAATAGCCGTCCATCTTGGAATAACGCAGGATCAATTCAAGCTGAAATGGCTGCGCAAAGAACGGAATACCGGCGACTGGCTTAACAAATCTACTCCCTGCCAGTTTTTAAATCCAATGGATAATAAGTGCAGCATCTACGAGGTGCGACCGGCAGACTGTGCGGGCTTCCCGCATCTTTCTAAGAAAAGAATGATTGACTATATGCACGTGCACAAACAGAATATTGAATCGTGCCCGGCGAGTTTCAAGCTGGTTGAGAAGATGATTGTGTTAGTGAAGACCGGAAGAGACAAGACGGGAAGTCCGGAAGTCCGAAAGACCGAAAGACCACTCGAACTGTAGGAAAGGTCTTT
>JACMKU010000192.1 GCA_014379965.1 Chitinophagaceae bacterium | reverse complement strand
TTGCGAAGGGGAGGATCGAACTCCCGACCTTCGGGTTATGAGCCCGACGAGCTACCGCTGCTCTACTTCGCGATGTGGACGGCAAAGATAGCTTTGAGATACTTACCTGCCAAACAATTTTAATCAATTACCTTTGCAGCCCGAATTCAGAATAAATAATTTGTTTATCAACACGTGAAAAGTGGTTTCGTCAACATATTTGGTCGTCCCAATGCCGGCAAAAGCACCCTTCTCAACGCGTTGATGGGGGAGAAGATGGCAATTGTTTCACCGAAGGTGCAGACAACGAGACACAGGATCAAGGCGATATTGACGGAAAAAGATTACCAGGTCGTGTTGTCGGATACTCCTGGTATCATCGAGCCGAAGTACAAGTTGCACGAGAAGATGATGCAGGCGGTAAAAGGTGCTTTGGAAGATGCAGATGTCGCGTTGCTGATAGTCGACGTGAATGAGAACTGGGAAGAGGCCAATGCGATTTTCGAAGCGCTGAGATTACGCGTGCCTGCGATCGTTGTAGTCAACAAGATCGATCGATCCGGCCAGGAGAAGATTAAGGAAGCTGTGGCATTTTTCGAAGCAAAGCACTATTGCAAACGCGTGATCACAATATCCGCGCTGAGCGGTATCAATATAAAGAACTTCCTAAAACCGATACTCGAACTGTTGCCTGAAGGAGAGCCATTTTATTCTGGTGATGATATCAGCGACCTGCCCACCAAGTTCTTCGTGAGTGAATTGATACGTGAAAAGATATATGAACTATTGTCAGACGAACTTCCCTACCAGACGGCTGTAGTCGTCCGTGAATTCAAGGAGAAGACGACGCTGGTGAAGATCGTGGCGGACATTATTGTGCATAGAGAAACACAAAAAGCAATCCTCCTTGGAGAAAAGGGGAGCATGATAAAAAAATTGGGCACAGAAGCCCGTAAAGAAATCGAGACCTTCCTGCAACAGAAGATCTTCCTGGAGTTATTTGTAAAAGTAAAACCAAAGTGGCGGGAGAATGATTTGCAGTTGAAGGAATATGGATATTAGCAGTGAATAGTGAGTAGTCAGTGGTGAGTGGACTCCGAACTTCGGCGCTCGCATACAAATCGAACTTCGTAGTACGGGTAGCTACTCACCATTGACTACTCACTATTCACTGCCCAACAAAAAAATTACAAAAAGCAAGAACATGTCTTTCACTGTCGCAATAGTAGGTCGTCCTAACGTAGGCAAGAGCACTCTTTTCAACCGTTTGCTTGAGCAGCGCAAAGCCATCGTTGATGATGTGAGCGGGGTGACTCGCGACCGGCAGTATGGCGTGGCCGACTGGAATGGCAAGACTTTCAACGTGGTCGATACAGGAGGATTCGTCGCGGGCAGTCAAGACATCTTCGAGAAGGAGATCGCAAAGCAGGTGTTGATTGCGTTGGAAGAAGCGGATGCAATCATCTTCCTAGTGGATGCACAGACAGGAATGACCGACCTCGACGATTCGATGGCAAGTATTTTACGTCGTACCAAGACGCCAGTATTCCTTACCGTCAATAAGGTGGACAACAACGAGCGTTTGCTTGAAGCAACTGAATTTTATAGCCTTGGTTTTGAGAATATCTTCTTTATTGCCGCGGCAAGCGGCAGTGGAAGCGGGGAATTGCTTGATGCGATTGCCGAATTAATACCAGCAGACGTGTCGGAAGAATCTGAGGCGGAGAATGAAGACATGGATGCGCTTCCGAAGTTCGCCATCATCGGTCAGCCGAACGTAGGGAAGTCTTCGTTGCTGAATGCGCTGGTAGGCGAGGAGCGGACAATCGTCAGCGAGATTGCTGGTACAACGAGGGATACTATCCACACGCATTATAATTTATTTCAGAAAGAGTTTGTGTTGATAGACACCGCGGGCATTCGCCGGAAGGCAAAGGTTCATGAGGACCTGGAGTTTTATTCGGTAATCCGTGCCATCAAAGCGCTCGATGAGGCCGATGTTTGTTTGCTGCTGATCGATGCAGAGAAAGGAATTGCCGCTCAGGATCTCAACATCTTCAGCCTCGCTGCGCGAAAAGGCAAGGGATTGGTGCTGCTCGTCAATAAGTGGGACCTGGTTTCGAAAGAAACAAATACCGCTAAGGACTACGAGAAGAAACTCAAGGAGAAGCTGGCTCCATTTTCAGACGTACCCATTCTCTTCATTTCTGCAAAGGAAAAAACCAGGATATTCAAAGCCATCGAGATTGGCCTGGAAGTAGTTGATAAGAGAAAGAAGAAAATTCCTACTTCGCAGTTGAACGAGGTTATGCTAAAGGCAGTCGAGTCCTATCACGCGCCAGTAGTACGCGGGCATCCTATCAAGATAAAATTCGTTACACAATTACCCACAGCCGTTCCATCTTTTGCATTCTTCTGCAATTTCCCTGACGATGTGAAACAGCCTTATAAGAACTACCTGGAGAACCAGCTGCGTCAGCATTTTGATTTGACGGGGATTCCGGTGAGGTTGTTTTTCCGAAAAAAGTAGGCAGTAGTGAATGGTGAATAGTAAATAGACTCTGTTTATCGATGTTCAAATGCGGTTCGAGATTTCTTACTTAAGTGAGCCACTCACTATTCACCACTCACTTCTTCGTTAAAATCTCTTTCAAACTAGAGCTTTTACCCATTGCCCAATTTTCTTCTCTCACGATGTTTGCTATCACAATTGATAGCATGAAAAATATTCCGATACTTATAATTCTCTTTCTCCTTTCTGCACAAGTCAATTCTGCCATCGTGAAATGGGACGGTGACGCGGGAGATGGGTTGTGGCAATCGGGTGATAATTGGATTGGCAATGTGGTACCAGGAAGCGGCGATGAGGTCGTATTGGATCATTCTGTACTTGCGACCAGCTATGTGGTCACATTGCCTCTTACATCTGTATCGATCATCAGTATTCGTATCAGTCCGGATGCAGGAGTAGGCACGATCAGGTTGGTTATCCCATCATCTTCTACTATTACCACTAATGCATTCATGACAACCGGTACGGGTTATACCATGACGCTCGAGCGGAATGCAATTTTCGAGAACAATGCAACGGTGGCCGCGGGCACGAACCTTAGCATTGCCGATTCCTTCAGGATTAATAACGGAGCAAGGTATATTCATCGAACAAGAAGTGGTCATGCTGGTTGGGCGTCGCGATTGGCGAGAGTTACTGGGACGGAAGATGGCACTATGGAGTTTGATGTGCCGACAGCAAGCTATGTGATATCATTATCCGGGAGGACATACGGCAACCTCATCTTTTCTTCTTATAATCATATCTTACCAGTCACCTATTCCGGGACGGGGGCAAGCCCACTCATTATTAGGGGCAGCCTGACAATAAACAACAACGCCGGCTTCAGCACGAGTTTGTCTGCGGACATGGTGATTCATGGGAACTGCAATCTTACGGGAAACACTTCCATGTTCAATGTCCAGAACTCGACATTCAATAATACAGTGCGATTGCTGGGCAACATTACTTCACAGGGCGTGCTGACGAAGACGGGTGCAGGTTTTCCCCAGTTGGTGATGAGCGGCTCTGCGCCACAACAGGTATCTATCACGGGCAGTTTCCTCAATAATATTCGCGTGGTCGTTGATAACCCTGTTGGTGTTGCATTGATGGCATCTCTCAGCCTGCCTTATCATTTACAACTCGTGAATGGGATCATAAGGACTGGTGCAACCTATACACTTACAATAGTCGATAATGCTGTGGTTTCAGGAGGGGGAAGTGCGAGTTTTGTGGATGGGAATATGACGAAGACAGGAGACGAGGCTTTCACCTTCCATGTTGGCGAGGGGCTGGAATATGCCCCTATCGCCATCAGCGCCGGTGGCGCTAGTACAGATGTATTTACGGCTCGCTATGCTCGAGGAAATCCAATGATTGCCATTGGCAATCTATTCGAGGCGCCCGCTATCGATCACATGAGTTCGAAAGAATGGTGGACACTCGAGCGAATAGTTGGCATTGCTTCACGGGATGTGACGCTACATACGCGCACCTTTACCGATGCCACGGTATTACCAGAACTACGAATTCTTCGCTGGGATGGTGCCATATGGCTAAACGTCGGCAATTCGGCGACTGCGGGTACTCCTGCGGCTGGATCGGTGACAAGTAATCCTATTACAAACTTCCTACCGTCTGGCAGTCCCACACCATTTACGTTTGGAAGCATTAGTTCATTATCGAATCCACTCCCTATAAACCTGGTCTCGTTTAGTGCGGACGTGCAATCTGGCAATCGTGTGTTGCTTAAATGGGAATTGGCTGACGATCCCAATGGGAATGGAAGGTTCGAAATACAGAGGGCCGGTTCAACAAATGCTTTTGTCTCCAGTTGCGCCACATCGTACCTGCAGGGAAAACGAAACTATGAATACATCGATAATAATCCACAAAGAGGAGAGAACCGATATCGGTTGAAAATTATCGAAGAGGATGGTTTTATAGCCTACAGCACAATCGTAAAAGTGATGAATACAACAGAAACTGATTCGTTCATTTCGCTAGAGAACCGAATTGAAGGCGACCACGTAGCTGTTACTATTGATGCCAGGCAGCCGGTTAAACTTAGCCTGATACTAATCGATATGTATGGACGGCGAGTATTTCAAAAACAACAATTCGCAACTGCAGGCATCACTCGCACGCACTTCTCCATGCGCAATCTCTCCAGAGGTGCCTATGTGCTTATAGCAATGGTCGATGGAAGAAAGTGCAGTGTGAACAAGTTTATGTGGTGATTGGCCTTGTAGCGGGGGTGCATAGTTGTTTGGTTGCTCGGTTGCCCAGTTGATTTGTTGCTCGGTTGCCCAGTTGATTCGTTGCTCGGTTCCTTAGTGAGCGGTAGATCGATAACTTGTAAGGCCGTTCGACCAAATCAACCAAGCAACGAATCAACTGGGCAACCAAGCAACCGTGTAACTAAGTAACAGGTCCCTTATTTTTCAAGCTGGAAATTCTTCACTATACCAGTAGCCTGCTTCTTGAAGGAATTGAATTCTTCTTTTTGCTGATTAATAAATGAATTGTCCTTCAGCTTGCCAAGTACCTTCTCCATTTCCTTTTCCGATTCGTACACCATCTTCCTGTATTCACTTTGGTAATCCTTGGCCCGGGATTCATAGATGCAGTTGGTCATCCATTGCCTTGTTTGTATGGCCTCTTGTAACAATTCGAAGAATATTTTCTTTGTGAATTTCTCCGGCGAGATTTTCATCAGTTCGAAGACAGAAGCCATAGCGTGTTCAAACTTAAGATCAGGGTACTTGTTGCTTCCTTCTTTATAGAATTCATGGATCTCATCCCAGCCATTTATCTTTTCCTGGTGAATCATTTTGATCAGCGTCTTCACGGCGGGTTCTGGTATTAATTGCCCGCCAACATTGAGCCAGTTGTGTCGCACAGGCTTGCGAATCCGTGACTTTAATTTCTCGAAGGAATCAATCTTCTCTCTCTCTATCGCCAGTACTAATTGTGAAGTGGCATAGTAACGGATGAGCTCCTGGAATAATCGATACGCTTTTGGTAGTTTGACTAGTATTGTTTTCCTATTGGTATTCTCCATCCCTTGGGCCGTGATGGTTGTGTTGTCAGGTATTTTATTTCCTGACAAGAGCTTCTCCCCCAGGCGGACAGCGGCCTCGCCGGTCACCGGTTTTCCACTGTTAGCAGACATCGTCTCGCCTGCGGCCTTCTTCATTTGCTCAAGGGAGTCGAAAATCTCGTTAACCGTGTCGGGAGCGAGGAAATCATATTCGAAGTCGATAGATCGATCGGTTCTCTTGTCACGTCCTGCATACTTGCCGGCATTTCTTGCCAGAGCATACATATTATACATAAACCAATATCCCGGCATGATCACGAGCTGGTTATTGCTGACATCGTTGTTCACCAGGGAAAAGGGGAAGGGTATGTTCAATTCAGCAGGGAAATCTCCTTTGGCAATGATTGTAAACGATGCAAATTTTGAATTGTGTTTGAGGCTGACACATAATCCTGGCCAGAATCCACGTCCAGCGACGATCTCACCATCTGGACCGCGGGAATTGTGATTGGAGCCTATGGTAGCGCCCGCTGCCATGTTGCTCTGACCCATCACGAGCGCAGCACAAAGGAAGGAATTATTATGGTGTTGCTCATGTGCTGGAAAGATCAATGAATTCAATACTTCGCAACAGGATATAGTGGAGTTATCTCCGAGGTATGAGTTGATCAGTCGAGCACCATACTTCAACTGCGAATTATTAGACATGATGAATCGAACAGCCTTTACACCATAGAATATCCTGCAGCCATAACCAATGATACCGTTTACCAACTCACATCCTTCACCTATTTGTGTTTTTGCATCGGGAGAGGAGTTGATGGTAAGGTTCTTTAGTTTGTTCGCGCCTTTGATGTAGGCATCCGAGGCTATCCAGACATCCTTGATGATACTGGTATTCTTGATCACGGTGCGATCCCCGATTTTGCCATAATAGCCGCGACGCTTGTCGAATTTCTTCTCAGTGAATTCTTTGAATTTTTCCTGGAGGACATCATCCCCACGGTACTTCGTCCAGAGATAGGCGTCGCCAGTCATCATCCCATTGAAGGGTAACACGCTGCGTCCCGCATTTTCGTTACAAAGCTCCAGCCATATGCGGACCGATTCCTTTTCGCCTTTGCGAAGGATACCGTTACCAAACTTCGCATGATCGGTTGTTGCCAGCTCGTTAATATTAGCAATGATCACGTCATTGCCGACAATATAGTGGCTGAGGAAATTTACATTATCGACAGATACATTATCACCGAAGTCGGAACTGATGATAGTACTATTGTACAAGCCAACTGGCATTCTAAGATTGTTAAACTCGAGGAAGTAGGGCTCTAGCTTTCCAATGCGTACGAGACCGTAGAACTTGCAGTGCTGTACTAGATCGGCATTGAACACATCTGTTACGAATACCTGGTTCCAGTTGTCAGAGGTGTTGTCGTTCGCAATAAGTTGTCGTATCTCCATCGCCGTCAGCTGGCGATAATGGTTCGTGGTGCGGTGCTGGATATTACGAAGATAGTATTCGTCCTTTCCCTTGGGGATGTATTCAGGCTTTACAAAATTGTAGCCAAGGGAAGATATAGGCTCTTTTGTGATTTTATTCATCTGTCGTTGAAGAGTTACTTTGATCGATGCTGGATGGCTGTGATTCGAAAGGTTCGTTGGGTTGGGATACTGGATGGTTGTGATTCGAGGAGTTAATACCTTGGGGCACTGCATTCGATTTTCCATACTCACTGACAAGTACGAGTTAAAGAATCCGGTCTCCCGCCTCCCGCCTCCTGTCTCCCGTCTCCCGTCTCCCGCCTCCCGTCTCCCGTCTCCCGCCTCTCGTCTCCCGTCTCCCGTCTCTCGTCTCCCGTCTCCCGCCTCTCACTCCACCGTCACCGACTTCGCCAGGTTCCTCGGCTTATCGACATCCTGTCCCTTCGCCACCCCTATATAGTAGGCCAGCAACTGAAGCGGCACTACGCTTAGCATTGGAGCCACAATCTCGTCGGCTTCTGGAATGATCATCACATCTTCCGAAAGACTGGTCGAATGCTCGTCTCCTTCAGTGATAACTGAGATCACTCTTCCCTTCCTTGCCTTGATCTCTTGCATATTACTAACGATCTTCTCGTGGTAGGCATCCCGTGTAGCAATGAACACCACAGGCAGACTATCATCTACCAAGGCGATGGGACCGTGCTTCATCTCTGCAGCCGGATAACCTTCCGCATGTATATATGAAATCTCTTTTAACTTGAGAGCACCCTCCAGAGCTACCGGGAAATTGTACCCACGGCCCAGGTATAGGAAATCACGCGCATCTTTGTACTTCTCAGCTATCTTTTTTATGTGTTCGCTGTTCTTCAACACCCAGGCCACCTTTTCAGGTATTTCCTGCAATTCATTCAACAGGTGCATATATCGTTCATGCGAAATGCTTCCTTTTATATAAGCGATCTTCAACGCGATCATTGTTAGCACTGCGAGCTGACCCGTAAACGCTTTCGTAGACGCTACTCCAATCTCCGGTCCGGCATGCGTATACGCCCCTCCATGCGAAATCCTAGCTATTGATGACCCTACCACATTTACTACTCCTAGAATGATTGCACCTTTAGCTTTCGCAGTCTCGATCGCAACGAGCGTATCTGCCGTTTCACCACTCTGCGAAATGGCGATGATCACATCTCCCTTAGTAATTACTGGATTACGATACCTGAACTCCGATGCATATTCTACTTCGACATTTATTCGACATAACTCCTCGATGATATATTCCGCCACCAATCCTGCATGCCAGCTCGTCCCGCAAGCAATGATGACGATGCGGCTCGCTTTTACAATCTGATCGGCATACTGTTGTATCCCACTCATGGTAATGGTGCCATTAGAGGCATCGAGTCGCCCACGGAGGCAGTCATAGATGGTCTGTGGCTGTTCGAAGATCTCTTTAAGCATGAAGTGTTCATAACCCCCCTTCTCTATCGCCGCTAATTCCAGGTCTAACTTCTGCACGTACGGTGTCAACTTCTCATTACCCAGGTTTTTTAATATGAGTTCATCTGGTCTTACGATCGCCAATTCATAATCGTTGACATATACCACTTCTTTAGTGTACTCAAGCATTGGCGACGCGTCCGAACCTAGAAAATGCTCTCCCTTGCCAATTCCAATTACAAGAGGACTTCCTTTGCGTGCAGCTATAATTGTCTCGGGATCATCTGCATCGACTAATAGAATCACATAGGCGCCGACAACCCTCTTCAACGCAATTCGTACCGCTTCCTCCAGTGTACAGCTATTGTTAGTCTTGATCTCTTCGATGAAATTCAGGAGAACTTCAGTATCCGTATCGCTATGGAAAACATAGCCTTTCTTGATGAGTTCATTCTTAAGCTGAGAGTAATTTTCGATGATGCCATTGTGGATCATCGCAAGTTTGCCACTTGATGATTGATGGGGATGCGCATTTCGATCGCTTGGTTCTCCGTGAGTAGCCCATCGGGTATGACCAATGCCTACATGCGCATGAAGATTCTTGCCAACTATCGCCTCTTCGAGTTCGGCAACCTTTCCTTTCTTCTTATACACCTTTACTCCTCCGTTTTGAAGAGCTACGCCTGTACTATCATAACCGCGATATTCGAGTCGTTTTAAGCCTTTAATGATAATGGGATAAGCCTCCCTGGGTCCGGTATAGCCAACAATTCCACACATGGTGATAATATTTAATAGTGCGGCAAAGGTATTGCATTAGAAACACGCAAACGATTGCCAGCCTGCACATCAAGTAAAGCGTGTAAAATAGGTAATTTGTTCAAATTATAGAATAAAAAAGCACGGAAAGCCACGTCATAGCAGGCTTCCGCTCAACAAGAGGAACGCGACGGAAAAATATAATACCAACCCAGTCACATCGACCAGTGTCGCCACGAAAGGAGCGGAGCTAACAGCGGGGTCAGCACCCAACCTTTTTAATATCATCGGGAGCATACTGCCTGCCAGTGTCCCCCAAAGCACGACGCCGAGCAGGGTGATTCCCACAGTGAGGCCAATCGGGAGCCAATGTTCACCATAAAGCTCGGGGGCAAAGGAATGCCAGGCAAAAATTCGGAAGAATCCAATGACCGCAAGTACTGAACCAAGCAGGAGACCCGATATTATTTCTCTTCGCATCACCCGCCACCAGTCTTTAAGCGTGATCTCGCCGACGGCCATAGCCTGGATGATCAACGTAGATGCTTGCGATCCGCTATTGCCGCCACTAGAAATTATCAACGGAACGAATAATGCCAAAACAACAGCCTTCTTAATCTCATCTTCAAAGTACGCCATCGCCGTAGCTGTCAAAAGCTCACCAAGGAACAGTACCACCAGCCATACCACTCGTTTCCTAAATAGTTTGAGGATTGGAATTTCGAGGTAAGGTTCATTCAACGCGGCAGTACCACCCATCTTCTGCATGTCTTCACTAAATTCCTCACTGGTAACCCAGAGGATGTCATCGATGGTCACGATGCCCAATAATTTATTGCTTCTACTCACCACCGGGAGCGCCACACGATTATTCATCTTAAAAACCTCCGCCGCAGTCTCCTGGTCTTCATCAGGGAGAAGTGCGACTACTCTTCCGTCCATCAACTCAGAAACCTTCCTGTCGGGCGTGTTGAGTATGAAATCGCGAATACGGATATCATCCAACAATTCACCTTTTTCATTGATCACATAGATCACATTGATCGTCTCGCTATCTTTTCCAAATTTTCGAATGGTAGCGAAGACTTCCTCTATGGTATCTTCCGGGTAAACATAGACGTAATCTGGTGTCATCATCCTCCCAATACTGTTTTCAGGATATCCGAGGAGCGACAATGTAATCTTCCTTTCTTCCGGATCGAGAAGCTTGATCAGTTCGCGTACAACGCTGCTGGGAAGTTCTTCCAGGAAATCTGTACGGTCATCCGCAGGCAATTCATTCAGCAATGCAGCTACGGTATTAGGCGCAAGGCTTTTGATGATCCTTTTCTGCGTGGGATGTTCCAAAATCTTAAACACACTGGCAGCCCTATGCACTGACATGTTCGCAATGATGCGACTCTCATAGTCGGGATAATCATAGATGAGGTCGGCAACATCACTGATGTTTTGGTGATTCAGGAAATCACGAATTGTTAGTTTGTCTTCTGTTTTAATAACAGCCTCAAACTGATCTTTGACACTTAGGGTTTCCTGCTCTAACGACATATCCAAATTTACGCACTCAATCCGAGTGAAATGAAGATTGAAACGAAATGAGCTTAAATTTAATTTTCAAAAACAACTACCGTGATGATACAAAGTATTTTTATTGCAACTTCAGATAACCGGGGCCGAGGTGTTTTTACAAATCAAAGCATCGACGAAGGTGTCATCATCGAAACGGCTCCTGTGATCGTAATGAGCAGGGACGACCGGAGATTGCTCGATCAAACACTCCTCCACGACTATATATTTGAGTGGGGACCGAAGAATGAAAAATGTTGCATGGCTCTCGGCTATGTTCCAGTCTATAATCATTCTTATCAGTCAAACTGCGAGTATGAGATGGATTTTGACAATGAAACGATCAGGGTCAAGACGGTGAGGTTCATCACTCCTGGCGAAGAGTTATTTATCAATTATAATGGAGATTGGAACGACAGGAAGAAGGTTTGGTTCGATGTAAAATGAAAAACCCGTCAGGCGGTGAAGCAAGACGGGTCTTTTATGATAATGGTCGTAAGCTTATTGAAATCTCACCTGGCCACGGATTTCACCGGCGGGGTAAGGTTTTGTGTGAATGTTGACATAGAATAATGCATTCAGCAGGTCTTCTTCTTTGATCTTTACTCCATCTACTTGCATGGTGCCTGAATAACTTCCTCCACGGAAGGGAAACACGGCCTCATTTCTTGTCGTCAATATATTCTGAACAATTGCAGCCGCGAATCCGGAAGGAGCCAGTCCATGGATATGAATGCCGACAATTGTATCGGCCAGGCCTGCCCAGCTGAATTTATAATTGAGCACTCTCGTAGCCTTGCTATAAAATACGTCGAGATTTCCCTGGGCAGCCGATGGGGTAGCGGGTGTCTCTTGCGCACCTGACATCAGGATACCTGATTTTGCATATTCAGTGACTTTTTTTCTTTCAGCATCTTTCTCGCAAGACGTAAGTCCTAGGGTGAGAGCCAATACAGCAGAAGACAGCACAGTTAGTTTGAAGAATTGCATGGTTGCGTGATTTGCAGTAAAAATAAGTCTTTTTTGTATTTGGCAAGCCACGTTCTGTAATTTCCAAAAGACGGTGGAAATCTTGGGATACCATTAACCGTTTTTCACAAAGACGACGGAGAATATGATTTTTATGGTAATTTATCGGCACAAAACCAACCATTATGGCCGAACTGACTGCCACCAAGCAGCGGATCCAGTCTATCGACTTGCTTCGCGGGATCGTAATTGTAATAATGGCCCTTGATCATGTACGCGACTTTTTCCACGATCAGGCCATGGTCGACGATCCCACAAACCTCCAAACTACTACCCCCATACTTTTCTTTACCAGGTGGATTACCCATTTCTGTGCGCCGGTCTTCGTTTTCCTTGCAGGCACCTCAGGTTTCCTTCAAAGTCTTCGAAAAACAAAGAAAGAGTTGAGTCTTTTCTTGCTTAAACGCGGCCTATGGCTGGTGTTCGCCGAATTAGCCATCGTTACGCTTGGACTCACTTTCGATCCAACTTATCATGTATTCATCTTGCAGGTGATCTGGGCCATAGGCACAAGTATGATCATACTGGGTTTACTAGTATGGCTACCATTCCCGCTCATCCTCCTTTACGGGTTCGTTATTGTTTTTTTCCATAATATGCTCGATCAGGTGGAAGCTGCCAGGGGTGGTCAACTTAATTTGTTTTGGAAATTTGTGCATGGCGGACCATTCTTTCAGTCCTTCGATCCAGGTAACCCGCAACGCGGAGTGTTTGTGCCCTATGCATTCGTGCCCTGGAGCGGCGTTATGGCGCTAGGTTATTGCCTGGGTAAATTATTTCAACGCGACGTCGACCCGGCGGTGAGAAGGAAGACATTGATCGGCCTTGGCCTTGGCCTGATTGCCCTATTTATCCTACTTCGGACCATCAACCAATACGGCGATCCCCGCCACTGGTCAGAACAGGAGCGTGGTAGTTTTTATTCATTTTTATCATTCATCAACACAAATAAGTATCCACCATCCCTACTTTATCTTTCGATGACGCTGGGACCGGCCCTTGTCCTCCTTGCTCTCATTGAAAAATTACAAAACAGGTTTACCAACTTCTTCGTGACTATCGGAAGAGTGCCGTTCTTTTTCTATATACTTCACTTCTATCTCATCC
>JACMKU010000191.1 GCA_014379965.1 Chitinophagaceae bacterium | reverse complement strand
GTAAAGAATTTTTTTCGCCGAGGCACATTCGATGCGCCCGAATCAAACCCCTTTACCCATGATGGAACAATTAGCCAGATCATGCCGGTCACAAAGAAGCCCATCCTACCCACCCAACAAGAGATGAATCAGAACCCAAGGGCCAGAAGCGCGAAGTTGAGAGTTGCCGAGAAGATCGGAAACTAACATGCGGTCACTGAACAGAACGGATTTAGGAATTGACCTATAGCAGAATTTAAGAATTACAGAACAGAAAATCCACACACATTTATGGACGATCAATTGATGAAAGAGAAGGAACCCCGTCTTGACTGGACGCGCTGGTTGAACTACCAGTCTATTGTAAAACAGATCCCCTTTTTTTTATTCCTGGCATTGTTGGCAGTTATCTACATATATAATGGTCACTATGCCGACAAGACCATCCGCAATATCAACCGGACAGCAAAAGAAGTAAAAGAGTTACAACACGAATATAAAACTGTGAAAAGTGAAGTGATGTTCAGAAGCAAGCAGAGCGAACTCGCGAAGACGGTTGAGCCGCTAGGATTGAAAGAATTGACCGTATCTCCTATAGTACTGAGAGATTCGGTGATAAATGGAAATGGCGGAGGGCAGTGAGTGCCTGCGCGCCGTAGCGTAGCGAAGGGCGGGGTGAGTAGTGAATATTGAGTAGTGAATAGTGAGGAGTGAGTAGTGATCGCTTGTCGGAAGGTCTTTCGGACTTCCGGACTTCCGGACTTCCGGACTTCCGGACTTCCGGTCTTTCGGTCTTTCGGTCTTCTGGTCTTCCGGTCTTTCGGACTAATAGCAACAACTAAAATAGAAATTGGAAATCAGGCGTGACATATTATGGAGGGTATACCTGGGTTTTATCGGAATGGTGGCACTATGCCTGCTGATCCTCGGTAAAGCCTTATACATCCAGCGCTTCCAGGGAAATTACTGGCGCAGCATGAGCGATAGCATGCACCAGCGGATCATGGAGCTCGACGCCGACCGTGGAACTATCTATAGCGAAGACGGGCAGATGCTCAGTACTTCTCTTCCGCAGTTTGATATCTACATTGACTTCCTGGCCGAAGGGCTTCGCGATAAGGAAGGGCGAATCTTCAAGAACCATGTCGATTCATTCTCAATCGCCCTGGCCGATTACTTCAGCGATAAGTCGTCTGCACAATACAAGAAAGAATTGCAGGCCGCTTACAAGAGCAAAAGCCGCTACTATTCCCTTAAGAAAAAATTATCATTCGAACAATACAAGGCCTTCCGGAATTTTCCATTGGTGAAATTAGGACGCAACAAAAGTGGCGTCATCGTCGAGGTCAACAGTAAGAGATTATCTCCATTCGGATTGCTTGCCAACAGGACAATAGGGTTGTCCAGGGAGCACATCGCCAGCAATGGAAAGACAAAGAAACAGAACGTAGGCCTCGAGAGGACTTACGATAGCCTGTTGAGTGGCCAGAAAGGTCAACGACTCGTGCGTTTCATTGCTGGTGGTGCTGTTCCAATTGAAGGCTTCCAGGTAGAGCCCGAGAACGGAAAAGATGTCTTTACTACTCTTGATGTGAATATGCAGGATATCGCGGAGAACGCCCTGTTGAAGATGATGGTAAAAAGTGAATCATTGTATGGCACATGCATCGTGATGGAGACGAAAACGGGTAAGATCAAGGCCATTGCTAATCTCGGCCGTCGCCCGGACGGTAGTTATTGGGAAGATGATAACTACGCGCTTCGTGTCACCGAACCTGGTTCAACTATTAAGTTGGCTACTCTTCTCGCAGTGCTCGACAAGGGTACTTCGAATTTGGATGATATGGTGGAGGTAGGAACTGCCGGCAATATGATGGTAGGACCCCGGAATGTGAATGACGCCGAACGTTCACCGAAGCCGGTGTTGACAGTGAAAGAATGTTTCGCGCATAGCTCAAACGTAGGAATGAGCAAGCTCGCCATGAAAGCATTCGCGGATGACCCCGCAGCTTTCAGAAAGTACTTGCACAAGTATCACCTTGATGTGCGTTCGCCAATCGATCTTTCAAACATTCCTACACCACAGCTTGCGCCACTCGAAAAGAAAAGTGGGGGATTGATGAATATGGTGACGATGAGTTTTGGTTATGCTTTGCAGGTAAGCCCATTGCATACGCTTACGCTCTACAATGCGATTGCTAATAATGGCCGGATGATGAAGCCATACCTGGTCAACAGTATACAGAGGAATGGAATTGTAATTCAGCAATTCTCTCCAGAGGTGATGGACGAAAAAATTGGTGATGAGTCAGCCATAACAGCAGCCCGTCAAAGTATGGAGGCAGTGGTGACGGAAGGAACAGGCAAGCCAGCCTTCAAGGACATGCCATTCGCAGTGGCAGGAAAGACTGGAACTGCACACGTCGCCGATGGAAATATTAAATACCACGACGGCGTATACCAGGCGTCTTTCGCAGGATATTTTCCTGCAAACGATCCGCAGTATTCCTGCATCGTCGTGATCCGATCCAAACCACATGCTGCACTCCACTACGGTGGGACACTCGCAGGTCCGGTGTTCAGGGAGGTCGCAACCAAGATTTATGCAATGTATGTTCAAAAGAAGGACCCGAGTATGTACGCAATTCGTATAGACAGCTCATCGTATTTCTATGCTGGCAGTGCTACAGGAATAAAGACTGTTTATCGGACACTGGGTGTTGCGTACTCCGATTCTGTGATGGACAAAGAATGGAGTCATGTGTTTGCCGACAATCACCAACCAGTGATGAAGTCGAACCCGGTGAGGAAACAGGTAATGCCGAATGTGAAGGGCATGGGTTTGAAGGATGCGCTATACCTGCTAGAGAGCATGGGATTAAAGGTGACCATCAGGGGTCGTGGTAAGATCGTTACACAGTCAGTGATGCCGGGCACCGGTCTCGCAAAAGGTCTGACGGTCGTGCTCGAGCTAAGTGGAGTCTGATGTGTGGGCGATGGGCCTATAATTATATAATGATTGAGAGTGTTATTAAGTGAAGTACTATATAAAGTGAACCTGCGATCGGTGAAAGGGAGTACGGACATCTCCGTAAAGAACATCCAGGTTGATTCGAGGAAGGTGGTTGAAGGCACCGTGTTCGTGGCGGCAAAAGGAACTGTGACGGATGGCCATCAGTTCATTGATAAAGCAATCGAGTCGGGAGCGACAGCCATCGTATACGAAGTAACGCCTCCCAGTTTACGTGAAGGAGTGGTGTATGTACAGGTAGAAAACAGCGCCGCCGCCGCCGGGTATATGGCTCATAATTTTTTCGGTCGGCCATCTGAAGAAATGAAAGTGGTAGGAGTGACTGGTACGAATGGAAAGACAACGATCGCTACATTATTATATAAGCTCTTTGCATCGCTGGGATACAAATGTGGTTTGCTAAGTACAGTCGAGAACCATATTGGGGACAAGGTAGTGCCGGCCACGCATACCACCCCCGATGCCGTTAACCTGAACGCATTGTTGAGGCAGATGGCAGATGAAGGTTGTTCGCATGTTTTCATGGAGTCAAGTTCACACGCCATTCAGCAACACCGGATCACCGGTTTGCAGTTCACAGGAGGCCTGTTTAGCAACATCACGCATGATCACCTGGATTATCACAAGACGTTTGACGAATATATCCGGGTGAAGAAGGCCTTTTTCGATGCACTCCCCTCATCCGCATTTGCAATTAGCAATGTGGATGATAAACGAGGAGCGGTGATGCTGCAGAATACTAATGCGAAAAAGTATTTCTACAGCCTGAAGACGCTAGCCGACTTCAAAGGCCGGATCATCGAGAACAACCTGACAGGTTTGGTGATGGACATCAACGGCCAGGAGGTGCATTTCAGATTGATCGGGGAGTTCAATGCCTACAATCTCATGGCTGTTTATGGCGCTGCAGTGAACCTGAATGAAGACAAGCACGAGATTCTTAGAAACCTCAGCGTGCTTACCGGGGCGGAAGGAAGGTTTGATTATATGATATCGGCAAAAGACAAAGTAATCGCTATCGTGGATTATGCCCACACGCCCGACGCCTTGCTTAATGTGCTGGCGACGATCAAGAAGTTGAAGAAGGGATTTGAACAGGTGATCACGGTGGTAGGATGTGGTGGTGATAGAGATAGAACGAAACGACCGGTGATGGGATCAGTAGCCTGCGAGCATAGCGACAAAGTGATTTTCACCAGCGATAATCCAAGGAGCGAGGATCCGCTGCAGATAATAAAAGACATGGAAGAAGGCCTGCTGCCGGCTGCAAAGAGAAAACAACTTTCCATTGCAGAAAGGAAGGAGGCTATCAAGACGGCGATCAGCCTTGCCAAACCGGAAGACATTGTGTTGATAGCGGGCAAGGGACATGAGAAGTACCAGGAGATAAAAGGGGTTAAGTACGATTTTGATGATAAGAAAATGGTGAGGGAGATGTTTGATGAGCTGGGGCGGTGAACCTGTGAGTTGTGAACGGTGAGTGGGCTCAAAAATTTTGAAAAGGCAGTACGATAGCGAAAAATCTGTGCGAACAGCATGAGTGACTGACCACTGACCACTGACCACTCACGCAAATAAAAGGAATAACCCAAAATCAGGATGCTGTATCACTTATTTAAATGGTTTGAATCACAGGACATCGTCTTCCCAGGAAGCGCGCTGTTCAATTTCGTCACCTTCAGGGTGTTGCTTGCCATGCTACTTGCATTGGCAATCTCCATGCTGTTTGGTAGAAAAGTGATCCATTTTTTAAGGAACAAGCAGATTGGTGAAAGTGTTCGGGATCTTGGACTCGCCGGTGAGAAGAGTAAGAAGGGTACGCCGACGATGGGTGGGCTCATCATCATCCTGGCTATTTTAATTCCAACATTATTATTAGCAAACCTGAACAAGGTATACATCCGTCTTATGCTGGTGAGCACTGTGTGGCTCGGCATAATCGGTTTCGTGGATGATTACCTGAAACTTCGCGCTAAACGACTCGCGCAACAGGCGGGAGGCGCCTATAAGAAAGGAGATAAGGATGGACTTGCCGGCTGGTTTAAGATTCTTGGGCAGGTTGGATTGGGTGTGATAGTAGGTGCAACGCTATACTTCAATAGTAACGTTACGATCTGGCGTGAGTATATCGGCAAACCTGCTGTTAACGATTCCACCGTGATGGCGAAGGAAGTGGGAGGCAGAACAAAATACTATGTGATCACGAAAGAGCCATTGACCACCATCCCGTTCGTCAAGAATCATGAATTCAATTATTCGAAGTTGTTACCCGCCAGTTGGCGCGAGTATACGTGGATATTGTACATCCTAATAGTCATATTCATCATCACAGCAGTATCCAATGGATCGAATATCACGGATGGACTTGATGGCCTCGCGACGGGAACCTCGGCCTTGATCGGGGTGCTGCTCGGCATCTTCGCCTATGCGAGTGGTAATTTCTTCTTCGCCGATTACCTCAATATCATGTACATACCTAACCTGGCGGAGCTGTCGATATTCATAGCCGCGATGATTGGAGCGTGTATAGGGTTCCTATGGTTCAACTCATACCCGGCACAGGTATTCATGGGTGATACTGGAAGTTTGACACTTGGAGGAATCATTGCAGCGATAGCCATTATTGTACACAAAGAGTTGCTGATACCTATATTCTGCGGTGTTTTCCTGGTAGAAAATGTGAGCGTGATGTTGCAGGTCGGATATTTTAAGTATACGAAAAGGAAATATGGCGAAGGCCGCCGGATATTCCTTATGAGCCCGCTCCATCACCACTATCAGAAGCTCGGCTATCACGAGTCGAAGATTGTTACGAGGTTCTGGATAGTGACGGTGTTGCTCGTCTTGTTGAGCATAGCCACTTTAAAACTTAGGTAGGAGCAGATACAATTTTGAAATGCAGGAGACAACAATATAGAAGACCGGGGAAATTTTTACTGAAAAACCACCATTTACGAACCCGTTGGAAACCGAACCAAATCAAAGTCATTGTGGTGCATTTGAAGACCCAATGCTTATGAAAAACCACATTCCGTACAATAAGCCCATGCCGCAGGGGCTGACAATAATTCTGCGGCGGGTAAAATGGAGAAGCGGTTCGTCATATTGGGTGGAGGAGAAAGTGGCGTTGGTGCCGCGCTCCTGGCAAAACAAAAGGGATACGACGTATTCGTTTCGGATCAAAGCTCTTTGAAGGAAAATTATCGTATCGAGTTGAGGAAGGCCGAAATCGAATTTGAAGAAGGGGTTCAAAACGAGGAGAGAATTCTCAATGCTGATGAAGTGATGAAAAGCCCCGGAATACCAGATAAGAATGATCTGGTTAAAAAACTCCGGAATAAAGGAATCAATATCATCAGTGAAATTGAACTGGCCTATCGCTTCAAAGGAGATAGCAAGATCATAGGGATCACCGGCAGCAATGGCAAGACAACAACCACTGCACTTACCTATCACATCTGTCGCGAGGCGGGATTGGATGCGGGACTGGTAGGAAACATTGGTTATTCTTTTGCAAGGCAGGTGGCCATGGATCCGAAGGCGCTATATGTAGCGGAGATCAGCAGTTTCCAGCTTGACGACATAAAGACCTTCCGTCCCGATATCGCCATCATGACGAATATCACGGAGGATCACCTCGACAGGTACGAGTACAAATTTGAGAATTACATCAGGAGCAAGTTCCGGATAACGGAAAACCAGCAGCAGGATGATCATTTCATCTACTGCGCCGATGATGAGGTAACTATGAAATATCTAAACGATCCGGTAACTATCGGGTTAAACATCCAAGCTAAACAACTGCCCTTCAGTATGAAAAAAGAACTACCCAATGGAGCGTTTATTAAAGACGGGGACATGTATATCAGGACAGGACAAGACTTTGTTTCGATGAGCGTATTCGATTTCGCGCTGAAAGGCAAACACAATCAATACAACACTATGGCAGCATGCGTTGCGGCTACACTGCTCGACATCCGAAAGGACAGGATCCGTGAAGCCGTTCAGAACTTCCAGAGCCTCGAGCACCGTATGGAGCCCGTGGCCACTATTCGGGGAGTAGAATTCATCAATGATAGTAAGGCTACCAATGTCAATTCGACCTGGTATGCTCTCGAGAGCATGACCAAGCCAACCATTCTTATAATGGGAGGAGTTGACAAGGGAAACGACTATTCGCTGATTTCCGAATTGGTGAAGGAAAAAGTAAAAGCGATCATCTGCCTGGGTACGGACAACCGGAAGATCCATGAAGCCTTCGGCAACATGATCAGCCCGATCGTTAACACCGAGAATGCGGTCGATGCAGTACAAGCCGCCTTTCATTTCTCGGCCAAGGGTGATGTGGTATTGCTGAGTCCGGCGTGTGCAAGTTTCGATCTTTTTAAGAATTATGAGGATAGGGGGAAGCAGTTTAAGCATGCGGTGAAGGAACTGTGAGTGGTGAGTGGTGAGTGCTACCCCTCGCTCCCGCTCTGTTTCTCGCTCTATTCCTGTTCCTGTTCCTGTTTCTGTTTCTCTTTCTCGCTTATAGTTTGAATTAACAGAAACAGGAACAGAAACAGGAACAGGAACAGAAACAGAAACAGGAACAGAAAACAGAAACAGGAACAGAGCGAGAGCGAGAAACAGGGCGAGGACCCCAACTAGTTTAATTTTTATTATCAAGAAAATGTCCCAAGCAATAAACATACAACCACCACTACAAAGCCGATTTGGTCAGCTTGTTAGCCGGACCAAAGGCGACAAGGTGATTTGGGCACTGGCGGTACTGCTGGTGTTGATCTCGTTGTTGGCGGTTTATAGCGCTACGGGCTCACTCGCGTACAAGAATTACAAGGGCAACACGGAAGTGTATCTCTTCAAGCAAGTGATGTTCATCTTCGTCGGCCTGCTTGTGATCTATTTTGCTCACCGGGTGAATTATGTGTTTTATTCGGGTATAGCCAAGATACTATTCCTGCTGACTATACCACTCCTTATATATACACTGTTTTTCGGCGTGAGCATGAACGAAGGCAGCCGTTGGATCAGGCTTCCTTTGATCAACATGACCATGCAGACCTCCGATCTTGCAAAATTGGCCTTGTTCATGTACCTGGCCCGTCTCCTTAGTAAGAGACAGGATGTCATAAAGGATGCGAAGAAAGGATTCATTCCGATCATGATACCCGTAGCGATCACCTGCATACTGATAGCTCCGGCCAACCTATCTACCGCATTGTTACTCGGCGCCAGTTGCCTGATGCTCTTATTCATCGGACGCGCGAGGGTGAAACATATCGCGATCACTATCGGCATTGCCGCGATTCCCATCCTGTTATTGGTGGGTGCCGCAGTAATCCGTCACAATTCATCTGGTGATGAAGCGGTCGTCTCAAAGAAAGCATCTTCAGGCGTCTTCACGAGAGTGAACACCTGGGTTGGTCGTGTGGAGAGTTTTATCTATGGAGGAAAAGAGGCTGATAATGATGAGATGTACCAGGTCAACCAGGCAAAGATGGCTATTGCAAAGGGAGGATTGTTTGGCGTGGGTCCTGGCAATAGTACCACTCGCGACTACCTGCCACAGGCTTACAATGATTTCATTTTCGCAATCATCATCGAAGAATACGGTTTCACCGGTGGAGCCTTCATTGTCTTTATCTACCTGGTCTTCCTTTATCGATGCATCAGGCTTTTCAAGAAATGCCCCTATGCCTTCGGTGCATTCCTGGCGTTGGGATTGAGCTTTACGCTGGCCATACAGGCAATCGCGAACATGGCCGTAACAGTTAACCTGTTCCCGGTAACGGGGGTGACATTGCCATTAGTAAGTATGGGAGGCACGAGTTTCATTTTCACCTGCCTCTCCATTGGTATCATATTGAGCGTGGCGAGGAATGTGGAGCAATTGGAAGGCGCACGAGTGAAAGAAGCGGGAATTAGGAATTAAGAATCTGGAATCTGGAATCGGGCCGCGCCCGCCATAGCGTAGCGAAGGCGGGCAGGCACTGACAAAAAGATAAACGACATGCGCATTGTAATAGCAGGTGGAGGAACAGGCGGTCATATTTTCCCGGCGATAGCTATCGCAAATGCATTGAAGGCGGCGGATAACAGTATCGAAATATTGTTCATCGGTGCGAAGGGAAAAATGGAAATGGAAAAAGTTCCGCAGGCGGGATACAAGAGAGAAGGATTGGACATAGCAGGATTCAATCGTAGTTCTTTGATAAAAAACATAAGTCTACCATTCAAACTCATCAGGAGTTTCTTCCAGGTGCGTTCGATATTCAAGGGATTCAAACCCGATGCGGCCATTGGTGTCGGAGGCTATTCAAGCTTCCCGGTCCTTCGCCTCGCTCAAGCGAGGAGAATACCCACCTTCATTCACGAGTCGAACTCGTTTGCAGGCAGGTCGAACATAATGCTTGGGAAGAAAGCCACGAGAGTGTTTACTGGTACCACGGGGATGGAATCATTTTTTCCGAAGGAGAAAATAGTCATAACGGGAAACCCTGTGCGGTCGAGTATTACCCAGTCGACGATAAGCCGATCAGAAGGCCTGAAGTTTTTCTCACTGGATGAAAGCAAGAAAACGGTACTCGTCGTCGGTGGTAGTCTTGGTGCGCGGACGATCAATGAAGCGATCGATAAGAGACTTGAAGATCTTTTGAATGGGGGGTTACAAGTGATATGGCAAACGGGCAAGCAATATCAGCCGCGGTCTACGGTTAGCCGCGGATTGTGGGTCGACAGCTTCATTCAGCAAATGGAGTATGCCTATGCCGCAGCCGATATCGTAGTCGCAAGGTCTGGCGCAATGACTGTTGCTGAGTTGTGTGTAGTGAACAAACCGGTGTTATTTGTCCCATATCCTCACGCAGCGGAAGACCACCAGACCGTCAACGCGCGTCAGCTCGTCGATAGAAATGCGGCGTGGATGATCAGCGACAAGGAAGCGGCGGAGGACCTGGTGCCAAGGATCATCGCTCTCGCAAACGATGAACGTACGCAAGGGGAAATGAGAAACAATATCGCATCGCTTGCCCGCACTGATGCTGATAAGAAGATTGCCGCGGAGATACTTAAGGAAGTTCGGGGAGGTAAGGAAAGTTCAAGAGTTTAATAGTTTAAGGGTTTAATGGTTTATGAACGATACAAGAAATACTGTCCTTATGAATACCCCTTTTAGGGGGATTGACAAACTGGGTGTGGTGTATTTCGTGGGGGTTGGAGGAATCGGGATGAGTGCGATTGCCCGTTTTTTCCAATCAAGAGGAGTGAAAGTGAGTGGTTATGATAAGACACCAACACCACTGACGAAGGAATTGGAAGCAACTGGTATCAGCATTCACTACGAAGAGAATGTTGACCTGATACCAAGAAATGCGGAACTGGTGGTGTATACCCCAGCCATTCCAAAAGATCACCGTGAACTGGTCTATTACCAGCAAAACGGGTACAAGGTGGTGAAGCGAAGCGACGTGCTCCAATTGATCACCGAAAGTTCTTTCAATATCTGTATCGCCGGCACGCATGGGAAGACAACCATTACAACCATGGTTGCTCACCTGCTACGCGACAGCGGATACGGATGCAATGCATTCCTGGGTGGGATTTCCGTGAATTACGGAACGAATTTTTGGAGCCACCCAAACAATGTCTGCGTAATAGAGGCAGATGAGTACGATAGGAGTTTTTTGAAATTGAGTCCCGATATCGCTATCATCACTTCGATGGATGCCGATCACCTCGACATCTATGGAACACCGGAGGCGGTAGAACAGGGTTTCATCGACTTCAGCAAAAGGGTGAAGGCGGATGGGTTATTGGTTCGCCAATTTGGCCTCAAGAGAGGAGGCGACCTGTCATCGCCAAAACAGATTACCTACAGCCTGCAAAATGAGAGTGCAGATGTATATGCGGAGAATATCAGGATGATGAACGGGAGTTATGAATTCGATGTGGTGATAAAGGACAACAAACTAGAGAATGTGCGATTGAACATGGGCGGGATGCACAACATTGAAAACGTAGTGGCCGCGATAGCAGTGGCGAGTTCTTTAAATATTGAGAATGAGAAGATCAGTAGTGCGGTAAAGTCTTTCAGGGGCGTGAGGAGGAGGTTCGAATACATTCTTCCTCCCGACCAAACGACTAAGCCGGTCTTCATCGATGATTATGCGCATCACCCAGAGGAGTTGAGGGCATTGATCACGGGAGCGAAGACACTTTTCAAACAGCGGAAGTGTACGGTGATTTTCCAGCCTCACCTGTACACGCGCACTAGAGACCAGGCAGATGGATTTGCCGAAGTGCTCGACCTGGCCGATGAGGTGATCTTGTTGCCGATCTACCCAGCACGCGAGCTGCCGATCGAAGGTGTAAGCAGCGAAATGATTGTGGAGAAAATGAAGAAGAAGAATAAGCGAGTACTCGGAAAGGAAGAATTGCTGAATTGGATTCGTACTGACTATTTGAAAAGCCTGGATCGGGAGTTTGGAGACGTGTTGGTAACATCTGGTGCCGGGGATATCGATACGCTGGTGGAACCTATAAAAGTACTATTGACGGATAGTCCTGGTTTAGCGTTTAACGTTTAGTGTTTAACGTTCTTTAATCGATGAGTCGTAATGTAAGGGTTGTATCTGACACCAGAACGTTAAACGTTAAACTTTAAACGTTAAACGATAAGGTTTGAACAAATAAAAAACTATTCGAAGAGTGAACGCAAGAGCAACGATAAAGAAGATTTTGTTTGTGACGGTCTGGATCGGCATAGGCTGCGGCATGCTCACGCTGCTGATAGCTGCCATCGGGAAACAGAAGCGCGATCATTGCCGGGACTATACCATCCAAATAAAAGCGACAAACAATAATTTCTTCGTGGATCAGCAGGATGTTGTAAAACTCCTGAAAGCCTCTATCAAGGGTGAAATAAAAGGGCAGAAGAAATCGGCCTTCAATCTGCAACAGATGGAGCAACTCCTCGAGAAAAATGTTTGGATAAAGGACGCCGAACTCTATTTCGATAACCAGGAAATATTGCATGTGGCCGTAACGGAGAGAGAACCCATCGCGCGACTCTTCACGCTGACGGGGAAATCATTTTACATCGATGAAACCGGTAAGCGCATGCCAACATCCGAGAAGCTGGCCGCCAAAATACCGGTGTTCACAGGATTCCCGGAGAAAGTGCTAGGAAGAAGAGATAGCCTTCTTTTGAGTGATGTCACGAAAACAGCATTGTTCATTGGTAGGAATCCATTCTGGATGGCGCAGGTAGCGCAAGTGGATATCACGGCGTCGAGAGAGTTCGAGATGGTGCCGGTAGTAGGTAATCACCTGGTGATGCTTGGCAACGGCGAAGACATTCCTAAAAAATTTCATCGCCTGTTTGTCTTCTATAAAAATGTGTTGAGTAAAACTGGATTCGAAAAATATAAGACGATCAATGTGCAGTATGCCAGGCAGGTAGTAGGTGTCAAAGACAACGATAACCGCAAGGATACTGCCCGATTGCGCATGAACGTGGAGAAGCTGATGCGGCAGTCGAGAGAAATACAAGTCGACTCCGTGATCGCCGCGAGGGCTGTGCGTGAGCAACGCTTGATTTCAGTTGATCCTGCATTATCAGGAACTGAGATTTCTCCTATAAAGAATACGCAGTCTGTAACAACGAATAATCCCGTCCCTGAGACGAGTCCTGTCCCTATGAAACCTTCTTTTAAAGCAGCGTCAGAACGCGCTAGTCCGGAGAAATCAGCACCGCCCAAGAAGGAGCCGAAGGCGGTAATGACCAAAAGAGAATTAGAAAACTAAATAAATTGAAACGTATCATACTAATCCTTGGTGCAAACAACTAAAAACAACAAATCATGAACAACGAACAACCCATAATCGTCGGGCTTGACATCGGAACGACCAAGATCGCGGTTATCGCGGGCCGTAAGAACGAATTTGGCAAACTGGAGATCCTCGGATTTGGCAAGGCCAATTCCAATGGTGTCAAGCATGGCCAGGTTCTAAACATCGACGAAACCATCAAAGCCATCAGAACCGCCTTAGAGAATTGTTTTGCTTCCAATCCTAATCTGGAAGTCAGCGAAGTCTATGTTGGAATTGCCGGACATCACATCAAGAGCTTGCAAACACGCGGAGATATCGTTCGTCAGGCAACGGATGACGAAATTACGCAGAGGGAAATTGATCAACTGATCAGCGACCAGTACAAAACCTACATTCCTGCAGGGGACCAGATCATTGATGTAATTCCACAGGAGTTCACAGTAGATAATTTTCAAAACATTCCCAACCCTATCGGGTACGGCGGAGTGAAGGTCGGAGCCAACTTCCACATCATCACCGGTGACAAGAATGCGATTCGCAATATCAATCGGAGCGTTGAGAAGTCCGGACTGCATACAAAGGATCTCGTTTTGCAACCACTGGCATCATCTTCTGCAGTCATGGCGCAGGAAGACCTTGAGGCCGGTGTCGCGATTGTAGATATCGGCGGTGGTACTACTGACCTCGCTGTTTTCTATGAAGGCATTTTGAAACATACCGCGGTCATTCCATTTGCAGGAGAGAATATCACCAATGATATCAAAACAGGACTAGGTGTTTTGAAGACCCAGGCTGAGCAAATGAAAGTTCAATTCGGCAGTGCGCTGGCAAACGAAGCAAAGGCGAATGCCTACATAACTATACCGGGATTGCGCGGCATGCCCGCAAAGGAGATCAGCGTGAAGAATCTCGCCAACATCGTGCAAGCAAGGATGAGTGAGATTCTCGACTTTGTCACTTATCACCTTAAGCAGGTTGGACTGGAGAACAAGGCACTGAATGGCGGAGTTGTGCTAACGGGAGGCGGCTCTCAATTGAGACATCTTATCCAATTGACTGAATATGTGACAGGGTTACCTGCTAGAATTGGTTATCCGAATGAGCATCTTGCAGCAGGGCATATTGAAGAACTAGCTAAGCCTACTTATTCTACCTGTATTGGACTTATACTAAAAGGCTATGATGATTATGAGCACAACCGTAAAGAGTTTGAAAAAGAATTCAGGAAGGTAGATGTGCCCGATGGTTTGAAGAAAACGAACGAAGAGGAACTGCTCGTAGAAGACGATATGGTATCTGCCGAGAAGGTAAGACAACGTCGTGGCCTTAATAATTTCTGGGGCAAGTTCAAGGATGGGATCATCGACCTGTTCAAAGAAGAAGAAGATAAACATCTATAAAACCATACCGGTGGGAATCACCGGTTGGTAGATAACGTATACTAACCATATTTAAAAACAGCTTGGTTCATTTTTTCAAGGGGGTGAGGTGGACCGGGCCTTAAATGTTAACTATGATACATTTTGATCTGCCTAAGGAGCAATCATCGATCATCAAGGTAATTGGTGTAGGCGGTGGTGGTGGCAATGCAGTCAATCACATGTTTGGCCAGTCGATTGAAGGCGTCAATTTTATAATATGCAATACGGATTCGCAGGCGCTTGCTTGTAGCAACATTCCGAATCGCGTGCAACTAGGTCCTCACCTGACACAAGGACTTGGTGCGGGTGCAAATCCAGATATCGGGCGCCAGGCAACAGAGGAGTCTCTCGAAGAGATCAAGCGCATTTTGGAAGTGAACACCAAGATGGCATTCATCACCGCCGGAATGGGTGGTGGCACGGGAACAGGCGGTGCACCGATCATTGCCAAGATCTGCAAAGACCTTGGAATATTGACAGTAGGGATCGTTACAACTCCATTTGCATACGAAGGTAAAAAAAGGCAATTGCAGGCAGAGGAAGGCATTAAGACCTTGAAGGGATATGTCGATACGCTGCTTGTGATAAGCAATGATAAACTACGCCACCAGTTCGGTAACCTCAAGATGCGTGAAGCATTTGAAAGAGCAGACAACGTGCTGGCTACTGCCGCCAAGTGTATTACGGATGTGATAAACAGTACCGGGCAGATCAATGTAGACTTTGCAGATGTGTGCACGGTGATGCGCAATGGTGGCGTTGCGATCCTTGGTAGTGCAGCCGCTTCTGGAGAGAACAGGGCGCACAGGGCTATCGAAGAAGCGCTGAATTCCCCATTACTTAATGATAGCGATATACGTGGAGCGAAATGGATTCTAATCAACATCAACTCTTCCGAAGGTGAACATGAATTCACCATGGATGAAGTAGAGGTGATACAAAGTCATCTCCTCACGCAGGCTGGCGAGGGAACGGATGTGATCCTGGGACTTGGTTATGATAACGCATTGGGTGATAAAATCGGAATAACTCTCATCGCTACAGGCTTTGAGCATAAGGATCCATTCAGCAAGAAGGAAACGCGAAAGGCGGAGCCAAAGAAAGAAGAGAAGATCGTGATGGTTCTTGGCCAGGCCGAGGAAGAGCGGAGAGAAATGAGAGTAGTAGCGGAGAATGCGACGCAGTCGAAACTGGTAAAGATGGAGAAGGAGTCTAGGCCAGACCCGTTAGCGCCCAAACTTGTTGAGGAATTACCAGTGATGGAAGCGCCAATGCCATGTATGAATGATATGATTGAAATGGAATATATTAAGGAGGAAGAGCCTGTGATACTGTTCCAGTTACAATCCGATAAGGAAAAACCCCTTAGTAAAAATACCGTGGAATCTAGTGTAAATACTGGTAATAAAATGTTGATTGCGGAGAAGGTTGAAGACATACATTCGTTATACCAATCTCAATCTATATCCCCTGCGATAAGCGAACCAGAGTCCACTAAGGAAACCACGCTGTCACCTTTCATTACAGAAGAAGAAATCATTCAGAATAGTGCTAACCCGGTGTCTGCAGCATCGGGAGGTTATTTGGCAAGACCATCCAATATCTACGCAGAATTAAAAGGAGAGGTCTATACCTCAATGCCTTCTGCTGAAGAGCCGGTCCCTCCCAGCTATGCCGCAAAAGAAGAGGAAGAACTTCTCGAATTGCAAATGCAACTGGTAGAAAGGGATGACATTCCGGCGGCGGATACTTTGCCCGTGGCCCATCAGACTCAACCACCTTTAGCATCCGACGCTGAGGATCTTGCACTGCAGGACGAAGCCGAAGAGCAAAAACGTAGGGCGGCCGAACGACTGCACAAGTTGAGAAACTTGTCATTTAATGTTAACGGTGCTGACCCGAATAACGAGTTTGAAACTGTGCCGGCTTATATCCGCCGCAATATGGAATTGTATAACAGTTCCTCCCAGGTAGAGAATTTCTACAGCGGCTACGAGGTGCGCGCCGACGCCGACAACAAAACACACATCAGCACAATCAATACTTTTTTAGACGGCAAGAAGCCGGACTAGCTCTCCATGCAAATAAGCAATGGAAGCGAATATTTTTTCGTTCCAATGAAGCCACAAGATTTAGGCTTGTGTTTTTTAGTTGTTCCCTCCGATTTCCATCGGAGGGTTTTTTTTCGGCAGTCTAACGGTTTAACGGTTTAATAGTTTAATGGTTTAATGGTTGTTTGAGATCGAAAGGTCTTTACTAACTTGGAAACTCTTAAACCTTTAAACTCTTAAACTTTTAAACCCTTAAACCATACCGCTCAACCTGCAAGATCCATGAACGCAAATCTTCTTTATCGCCAAGCTTTATCTAATGAAAAGGAGAGCCTGAAACAACTAGGTCTACTTTCCTACAACCAATTTTCCAAAATCTTGGCCCTGGCCGACTGGGAGACCATGCACGGCTTTCTCAATAGTGATAATATGTGGGACAAACTCGTCAGCGGCGCCACGACCTTCGTGTGTGAAGATGCTGGAAAATTCGTCGGCATGGCCTACCTGGTACCCAGTGGAAATCCCACACACATCTATCCTGCCGATTGGTCATACGTCAGAATGGTGGGAGTGGATCCCGAATATAGAGGCAATGGCATCGCCAGACGTCTTACGAGTATGTGCGTTGATCACGCGCGTAAATCGGGAGAGGCTGTTGTTGGTCTCCATACCTCCGCGATGATGGACGATGCCCGTCATATCTACGAGAGTATGGGATTTAGAATTGAAAGGGAAATTGAGCCTATTTATGGGATGCAGTATTGGTTGTACCGACTTGATCTGCAATCGTGAAATCGGGGTTGATTAGGTTGACTTAAGTTGATTAAGTTGATTGGGTTGATTGAGTTGAGTAGGTAATGTAGCAAACTTATTCAACTCAATCAACTCAATCAACCAATCAACTCATTCAACCTAATCAACCAAACCCGCTACAGATCATCATACTTATACTTCCTTACCGTCAGGAAAATATACAATCCGGCAAACGCAATCGCTGAAGGCAGCAATACGGAAAGGCCAGGATTACTACCGAAAATTCCTTCCATCCCCGGGAATGTGATTAGCGAATCGGCCACCTGCAACGGAAGGAAATGACCCGCCTGAGGTGTTATCTTCCATAGCAACCACATGAAGATATGCTCCAGCAATAACCCATAAATGAAGAACACGATGATGGCCACACCGCTACGTCGGAAAAACGTTGCTAGCAGCAAGGCAAACATCAGGTAGATGAATGTCTGTATGAAACTCAGGCCAAGTGTATCGAGACCCGAAATAAGATTGAAAGTAGTATTAGTCACCTGGCACATGATGAACGCGGCAATCATGTTCATGAGCGTCACGACTACCGATATGCAGAGAATCAGGCCAATCTTGGTATAGATAAATGTTTCCCTCTTCCAGCCATCAATGATATTTTGACGGTGTGTCTTAAAATTCACCTCATTAATGAAGAGGTTGATGATGATCATACCCGGTAGATATAGCAGGAAACTGGTAGAAAAGCATACAGTTGTCCAGATGGTGTCTTCTGAAAACAGGGAGAAGAGGTCGTTACCATCCCTTGGATTCTTACTCCCCATCGACATGACCTTGCCCATCAGCTGTATGTATATCTTGTAGAAGATATAGATGATGAGAATGATGCCGACCAGGTAAAGTATCGAGAACACCTGGAATACCCGGTAGTTCTTTATTTTCATCCATTCGATTCGAAGATTATTTAACATGTCGTTGGAATTATGATGGTTTAACGGTCGCTCTGTGTGCCTGTAATTTCAAGGAATCGTTTTTCTAAAGATTTACGTTTCAGCGAAAGCTGCGAAAGAATTACGCCCCTCTCGAAGCAAAACTGGTTGACTCGTCCCGGGCTTATTCCCTCTTCGCATTCTATCGTCACCATGGAGTCTGTTGCATACATGTGAGTGATGCCCGGCATTTGCCTAAGCATCTGTTGGAGTGCCTCCACATTATCTGCGGCGAGTTCGATCTCGACAGTCGCTACTTTTCCGCCGGAAGACGCCATCACTTCATTTACCGTACCTACTGTTTTCAGTACTCCTTTCTGGATGATGGCAACATGGGTACAGACCTTCTCTACCTCATCGAGTATATGACTCGCCATGATGATTGTCTTACCCTGTTTGTTCAATTGCCGGATAAGATCGCGAATCTCCGCGATGCCCGCTGGATCGAGTCCATTTGTAGGCTCATCGAAGACAAGGATATCTGGATCACCAAGAAGCGTTGAGGCGATCGCCAACCGCTGTTTCATTCCAAGTGAGTATGTGCTGAATTTGGAATCTTTGCGCTGGGTGAGGTTTACTTTCTCAAGTACCTTGGGTATATCCTCTTTACCTCTTTCTTTGATAGCCGCTGCTATTTGTAGATTCTTTTGGCCACTCAGGTAATGATAGAAGTTCGGGGTTTCCAGGAGCGTACCTATCTGTCGCCTCATTTCGTTACTGCTGCCGGGCTGTCCGTTCCAGGAAAAACCACCCGCCGAAGGTTTCAGGATGTCCATTACTATTCCGAGAAGCGTCGTCTTTCCACTCCCGTTTGGACCAAGAATTCCAAAGACACTCCCCTTTGGTACAGTGAAGGAGACATCATTCAAGGCCCTTACGTACCCGTATGATTTGCTAACATTTTGAATCGCGAGAACTGAACTCATAGTCTATAGTTGATTGCCCGATGAAGATAAACTTTTTGCCAGCTCATAAGTAAATTTTTGACAAACCGGCAAAATGAGAGCGGGACTTGCTTCTCTTTGACGCCAACGGCCACAGGTGGGTTACACATAAAAAAGCCAGGCCAATATGGCCTGGCCGAACGAATGGAAATGTACGGTCTAATTTGTCTGGTATACTTTTATTGTACCATCGTTTTCACTGCTTACTACGAGGAGGCTTTTTCCAGTAGGACTAAGCTTCGCCGGGATGAATAAAAGGCCCTCCGGGCCATCACCTGTGTTCAATGCCTTAATGAAGGTGGGCCTCGATGGATCGCTTACATCATATAAGGCAACCAGGTCTGCCCGCTCCATGCCTACGAAAGCTATGGTCCTTTTTCCAACATATCCCAGTGTTATTCCTTCCGGCTCGACACCCTTATCGTCGCTTCGTCCGTCATCATATTTGCTGGCATCGATGGCCTTCTTCTCTAATTCGTTGCCGCTATCAAACAGGAGTTGACCGTTATTGCCATTCCAGACACTAAAGGAGCGCGCTCCGAATGAAAATAATTTGTCGAAGTCGCCATCATTTCCATCATCACCTAAGGTAATTGTAACATTAAGCCTGCCCAGATTCGCGTCGGCTTTTAATGTTGCTGCATTGGGAAAGGCTACCGGATCGAGAACAAGATCTTTTATTCTTTTGTTTTCGGTAAAGGCAACGTACTCTCTAACATCGCCTTCATTGGCTGTGAATACGAACGGTTTGCCCCAATGGTCCATAACAGCTATCGCATCGGGCTGAAACATGCCCTTAACTGGCCAATTGTTTAACGCGATAGCATTATCCCTATCGCTCGGATCAATGGAATTGCCGGGAATATTGTAGTCCTTAAAACCCAATGGAAATATGTTGGTGATCGTTCGCGAGCGTATATCAATTTTGGCGATTGCATTATTCTCTTGAAGAGTTACCCATGCAGTTCGCGAATCCGGGGACACAGTCAGGTACTCTGGTTCCATATCCTGACCGAAACTTGCATTTGGTCCAAATAGACGCAGACCTTTTGCCTTCAGTTGTGCTGCCTGTGAAGAAAATGCGGAAAAATCGAGTGTGGTTACGGAATAATTGTCTTTGACTGAAACTATGGACACCGTTCCTAAGGGATCGTTAAGGTAATCAGTACTTGGCTCGCCTTCATTCGCCGAAAGAATAAACTTACCGTCGTAACTGAAAGTGACCATGTCAGGTAAGGCGCCAACGGCTACCTGGCGTATTACGCTATGATCAGTTGTTTTAAATATGACTATTTTGCCGGGATCGGTTTTTACAAATCCTTCTACAGCTGCTGCGAGTTTTCCTTCAAAAACGGAGACGCTATTGACGCCTCCACCATAAGGAGCAATGTCGATGAACCCCGTCACAACAGGTATTGCCGGGTTGTCAAAATCAAGGACGTCTATTCGTGTAGCAATGCCTGCATTGGTTACCACAAAGAGTTTCTTAGTTTGAGGATCATATGCCGAGATCTCCGCAGCTCCGGATTCGCCTAAATCCGTTGTGCTGATTTCTGTAAAGGAAGCCGCCTGCTCATGCAAGTCTACCTCGTCATGACTGCAAGCGGAGAGTAGCGTGAGGGAAATTATCGCATACGTAATTTTTCTTTTCATAACTGTCGTTTGGTTTTAAGGGTGCAACTTAGGATCACCAATGTTACCGCAGTATGAAGGTTTGATTAACCCAATATTACCAAATGGGGGATACTTCAATGTACCTTTAGGGCCACATGGCTACCATACTTATTACCGGTGGATCCGGAATGATCGGGAAGGCGATCACAAAAGCATTATTGGAAAAGGATCACCGCGTGATCATCCTGTCGAGAGATCCAGTAAAAGAACGAAGTGAGTCCAAACCCGAGCCGCGAGTCACGTTTGCTCTCTGGAATGTAAATGACCAGACTATCGACGTTAATGCGATCTCCTCTGCCGATCATATCATCCATCTTGCGGGCGCGGGAGTTGCAGACAAACGTTGGACGAAAAAGCGCAAGCAGGAGATCGTCGATAGCCGGGTCAAGAGCGGCGAATTGATAGTTCGAACCCTTGCGGCAGTTCCTCATCACGTCCGCACAATTGTCAGCGCCTCTGCGATCGGTTGGTATGGGCCCGATCCGGTTGTACCCAATCCACGGCCATTTTCCGAAGAGGATCCAGCATTCACAGACTTCCTGGGCCGGGCCTGCAAGCAATGGGAAAACGCAATTGAGCCAGTTGCCAAATCAGGGATCCGGCTTGTGAAGGTGAGGACTGGAATCGTATTGAGCGATGAGGGTGGCGCACTTCATGAATTCGAGAAGCCGCTCAATGCAGGAATCGCTGCGGTATTAAGTAAGGGCAGGCAAGTCATTAGCTGGATTCACATCGACGATCTCGTGCGCATTTACATAGCCGCAATAGAAAACGAAACGATGAATGGCGTATATAATGCCGTGGCGCCACACCCTGTTTCAAATAAAACATTCACGCTGCAGCTTGCCGCGATCAAGCGAGGAAAATTCTTCATTCCCCTCCATGTTCCTTCCATCGTATTGAAGTTGGCCCTCGGCGAGATGAGCATTGAAGTACTAAAGAGTACAACCGTTAGCAGTGCAAAACTTCACCTGGAAGGTTTTGAGTTCCTATACTCTTCGTCAGAAGCTGCCCTTAAATCACTCGTCAAGTAGTCAGAAATTGGGAATCGGGAATCAGGAATTGGGAATCAGGCCGTGCGTTCGAAAAGTATCTACGAATTCGTAAGCCCGATTCCCGATTCCCAATTACTGACGGCTGCTTCCCAATCGTGAATTAAAAACCCTTTTTGGGTTCGGGCACTTTTGGTGTTTGCTTCTGCGTAAACAATACAGCAGTCACCTTCTTAGGATCTCCCTGGTAAACCCATGAAATATTGTTGATGTACTTCTTAAAGGCCGCATTCAACTCGTCGAGCGACACTTGCTTGATGTCTTTCTGTATCTTAATTGCGCGTTTCCAGTCGCCATGCAGGATCTCATTGGATGCATAGGCCGCCGCCTGTGCTTCATTCGTTTCCTGGCGATAGTACACTCCCGTAAGGTAACCTGTCTTCTCATTCTTCAATTCCGCTTCGCTGAAGCCTTCCGTCTTTATTTGGTCGATCAGGTTGCGGGCGACGGCGATATATTTATCAGGATCAGTAGTAGTAACAGAGATATTGGCATATGGCGTTGCGCCACCTGAAAACCACGATTGAGGTGCATACGAAAGACCATTCTTGCTCCTTATCTCTATAAAGTGACGATTAGCGAAAATGCGCATAGCCAGTACAAACGCATTGAAATCTTTAGTTCCCGGTTGAGGACCGCCCGTGATGCCACGAACATAGTTAGTAGCATTTTCCCGTTGCATAGGCTTGAAGGTGTTCGCTACAGGAATGTAACTCTCCTTCTTCAATTGAAATGGCGCACCCGCGGGTATGCGATCGAGTAATTCCTTTACCTTATCCTCGATCTCGTTCTTGTCGATATCGCCAACTATTACAATGACAAGTCTCGAGCGTGTGAGGGTCGATTGCCAATATTTCTTCGTGTCGGCAGCTGTAAGTGTACTAACGGTGGCGACAGTGCCCTGTGGGGACTTTGAATAGTTGCGGCCCGCGAAGACAGTTTCTTTTGCCATCTTGTCAATCGCATTGTCGGGACTCGATTCATTTGCCTTAATAAAGTTAATTGCATCCTGTTTGATGCGATTGAATTCCTTCGCGTCGAATCTAGGCGTTAGCAACGCATCGGTATAGAGGGGCCAAACGGTTTCAAAGTCGCTCTTTATACAATTGAGACTGAAACTTGCATAGTCCATGTCGCTATATCCATTTACCTGGGCGCTTACCTTGTCGAGTTTATCCTTAAAGCTGTTCTTGTCATCCTTAAGAGTGCCGCATTCCGTGAGTGCCGTCACTGCGAGACTTTCTATACCTGCCTTTGTAGCAGGGTAGTTCTGAACGCCACCTTTTATCACGGTTTGCACAACAACAATGTCATTGCCGCTGGGCTGCACTATCACCTTTACTCCGTTTACGGTCATCTCGTATGGCTCGGCCTGTTGTGCCAAGAGGCAAAAGGGTGCAACCAGCGCCGCAAGGCATACGAAGATTTGAAAGATATTCTTCATGTTAGAATGATTTTAATTTTGTGAAATACTCCGCGGGCTTCAATTGCTTATTCATCACTTCATTGATGATCATGCCCGCAACATATGGCTTGTTGATGATGTATCTCTTCAGGTATTGCCGAATGTCATCCCGTGTAACGTTCATCATCCCGGGGATGTAATCGTTGAAATAATCCAGCGAAGCGCTACACCACCAATACGTAAGGGTGCTCGCCTGCGAAGATGGTTTCTCCGTATTCCGGATGTGATTGCGACGTAGGATATCTTTTGCAGTCTGCAACTGCTCATCTGTGAAGTAATCGTCATCCGCAAAATGATTGACCTGGTTGACTACCTCCGCGCTAAACTCTTTCATCTTGGCAGGGTTTGGAATAGCAAATACTGATACCGGCCCGGTATACTTCAAGGTCTGGTAACCGAGATTGATGTAGCTGGCGAGGCCTTTGTCGACGAGCGCCTGTTGCCACTTCGAAGAATTTAGACCAAGAATTGTAGAAAACACATCCGCTGCGAGAGTGCCAATTGAATCATTCCGGGTATCCGGTCCATGCCAGGTATACATTACCTGCGGGGTCTCCGCTATCGATGATTCCTTAATAACGTATTCCGTCTGTGCGATGGGCTTGAATTCTGGAATCGGATATTTTACATGTGGATCAAAGCCGCTGCTTTGCCAGTCACCAAAAATGTCTTCTGCCTTTTCAAATGCCTCTTTCGGATTAACATCGCCGCAAATAACGAGCAGGCTATTATTTGGAAAATAATACTTGTCTTTAATTATCATCATCTTTTCTGGCGTCGCCGAATTGATCACATCGTGATCGCCTATTGCATTCTTCCGTGTAAACTGGTCGCCCCAGACTTTCTTATTCACCTCCATCCATAGTTGAAAACCCGCGTCACTCTCGGCTCTTTGGAATTCTCCATCCACAACCGGCCTTTCTTTCTGCATGTCCTCTGTTCGATAAATAGGAAAACGTATCGCCGCATTCATGAACTTCATCCCCGCGTCCAGACTATCCTTGTCAAACGTGAAGTAATAATTCACCCTTTCATCACCCGTAGTTCCGTTCCAGATCATTCCGAGTTCCTTAGTTCGCCGGATGAACTTCTCCTGGTCTGGATAGTCCTTGTTGGCCTTGAAAAACATATGCTCGAACAGATGTGAGAGGCCACTATATTCAGGGCCTTCGGTATATGCACCGTTCTTCACTGCGATCTCTATCGTAGCGAGAGGGACTTTGTGATTTTCGATAACTACCACCTCCAGGCCGTTATCCAATTTTTTCCAGAAATAATTATCGGGCAACCGATGCTGAGCAGTCGCCGTAATGCCTATTACCAGGCACGATAACATCAGCCAATTCTTTCGCATACAAAAAAGTTTTAGTGAGAGCAATTAGTTACTAAAATGCAGTCTATGAATGTACGGAAGATGAGGTAAGAAAAAAATTTAGCCTTTCTTCTTTTTACAATGGGTCGATATACAGCGAAGGCGGTATTATCGGCTGATACCCGGTTGCGTTTCTATGCTATAAGTTGATAGTCGCGTGATCAGGGTGCCACACGCTGGTGAACTCTCCAATGATCGCTTTTCCGTTATCTACCAGGTCTCGCGGAATGTCCAGCTTATCGATGTCTGCTTGCAACACCTTCCTGTACTTAGGATGCATTGTTCCACCGTTTGTACTATCGCCGGCGATTCCTTGCGGATTATATTGGTATTGGGAATCTACCAGGGTTCCCCTGGGATACATGATCCCCGGTATGCCCTGATTTCTGATATCGATATCCTCCGGGTGCATCAGACCAATAGTATGGCCATACTCATGGGCCGCGGTAGTAGAGCCCACGTATAAATTCTCTAATTTGAAGTATCCAGTGTTACATCCAATTCCGTCGACGAACGAGATATTGCCATGTGCGAACTCCTCGATGCGGAAATAGTTAATACGTGGATCAGTATTCTGGTAGATTTCCAAAGGTTCTATTTCTGGCTGAAAGCTCGCAGTAATCCTAAACTCGAGACGATAACTCTGACCTCGCAAGGTGACCTGTCCTCGGGGTTCATTCCACATTGTCTCAATTTCTTCCCTGACCTGTTCTGCCAGAGAAGGTGTAGCGGCATTGCCATAATTGACAATGTGTGAATGAATTACGATCAGCGTATTATTTAATTCTGCCTCTCCCATGATTTTATTGTAAGATAAGTACGAAAGCCAGACCTATTTACATTAAAGGTTTTTCCGGAGAATTGGCAAAGGGTAACCCCTGGTCAATCTTAGGAAATTCAGGCAATTACGCACTTGTGATGACTGGAATGCACGAATTGCCAGCTGGTGTATACGATTAAAGACAATGATCGATGATCAGATGTTCACAGCGAAAATTATCATCGTGGGAAATTAATTCCTTACGGGTTTGCCTCCCTTGAGAACGCTTTGAATTCTCTCCAAGGTCTTCTTCTCCCCACAAAGTGACAGGAAAGCTTCCCTTTCTAGGTCAAGTAAATATTGCTCTGATACCAAACTCTGCTCGGTAAGATCTCCGCCGCACATTACATACGCAAGTTTCTTCGCCACAACTACATCATGATCGGTAGCATAATTTGCGCGCCACATGCCGTTGATACCTGCGTAGAGAGCACCGAGGGCAGATCGTCCCAATACCTTGACGTCTTTACGCAGTACCGGTGCCGTATATCCGCTATCGGCAAATTCAATTACGGATCTCTTTGCCTCAGCTATTCTTCTTCCCTGGTTCAATACTACTTCGTCAAGACCTTTACGATACACACCGATATCGAATCCCTCATGTGCCGATGTTGCAACTTTTGCAGTTGCGATCGTGAGGAATCGATTCTTCAAGGTGATCGTCTCTGGTTCATCCTCATGCATTTCATCCGATGCTCTAAGCACAAACTCCTTGGTGCCACCTCCGCCAGGGATTAGTCCGACACCCAACTCGACGAGTCCCGTATATGTTTCAGCGGCAGGACAAACTTTATCTGAGTGCAGGCTGAGTTCGCAGGCGCCACCCAATGCTAAACCATGGGGTGCGGTTACCACGGGAACAGATGAATATCTCGCACGCATCATTGTGTTTTGAAACAGGCGGATTGCCATGTCCAGTTCATCATATTCCTGGTCGATCGCGAGCATGAAGATCATTCCAACGTTAGCGCCTGCGCTAAAATTCGATCCTTCATTGGCAATCACCAGGCCCTTATAATTCTTCTCTGCTTTATCTATCGAAGCCTGTATCCCGCTCAAAACATCGCCTCCTATGCTGCCCATCTTGGTGAACCATTGAAGCCCTAGCACATCTTCTCCAAGATCGAAGAGACGACAGCTCCCATTCTTCCAGATCAGTTTGTCCTGGAAGTTACTCATCACTATGAATGCGCCTTGCTCTTTCTCACCAGTCGGTGAACTGTAAGTCTTCTTGCCTGGAGAATAACTCAACTTTGTACCGTTTTCAACTTTGTAGAAAGAACGGTTGCCTGCCGCAATCATCTCTTCTACCCAACCTGCTACTTTGTGTCCAGCCTCCTTCATTGCTTTTACTGTCTTCTCTACTCCAAGAACATCCCAACTCTCAAAAGCCCCGATCTCCCAGCCAAAGCCAGCCATCATGGCGTCATCGACACGATAGATCTCATCACTTATTTCAGGAATGCGGTGGGATATGTATGAAAATAACCCGTAGTGGAAATGCCTATAGAATTCTCCTGCTTTATCCTGTCCCGAAACAAGCATCTTCAGACGCTGGTTGAGGTCATCAATCGGTTTCGCCGCTTCTACGCTCGAGAACTTCGGTTTTACCCTGGGCCCATATTCCATCTTCTTCAGGTCAAGAGTAAGTATTTCCTTCTCGCCACCCGATCCTTTTGTTTTCTTGAAAAAACCCTGGCCGGTCTTGTCGCCGAGCCAATTATTCTCAACCATCTTATTCAACCATGAGGGGATCACAAAGCTGTCTCTGGCCTCATCCGTTTGGCAGTTGTCATAAACACCCTTCGCCACCTTTACCAGTGTATCAATACCAACTACGTCGGCAGTACGGAACGTAGCAGACTTAGGACGACCGATGATGGGGCCGGTGAGTGCATCCACTTCGTCGATAGTCAACCCCATCTTATCCACGAGACCGAAAATGGCCATGATTCCGTACACGCCTATCCTGTTTGCGATAAATGCCGGCGTGTCTTTACATAGCACAGTAGTCTTTCCAAGGTACAAGTCTCCATAGTGCATTAGAAAGTCAACCACTTCGGCATCTGTACTTGGTGTAGGAATAATTTCGAGGAGGCGGAGATACCGCGGTGGATTGAAGAAGTGCGTTCCGCAGAAATTCTTCTTAAAATCATCACTTCTCCCTTCACTTAACATGTGGATTGGAATGCCTGATGTATTGGAAGTAATCAACGTTCCTGGCTTCCTGAATTGTTCCACCTTTTCATACAATGCTTTCTTGATGTCGAGACGCTCAACGACAACCTCGATGATCCAATCGCAAGCCGCTATGTCTTTAAGATTATCGTCGAAGTTGCCTGTGGAGATTTTCTTCAATGCATCTTTATGATAGAGAGGCGAAGGATTGCTCTTGATAGCCGCCGTCAGCGCGTCGTTTACCAGCTTATTCTTCTGAACTGGCTTCGCATCGGCGGGAAGATCTTTAGGAACTATATCAAGGAGTAGAACCTGGACACCAATGCCAGCAAAGTGACTCGCGATCCTTGATCCCATAACCCCGGAGCCTAAAACGGCAACTTTCCTGATTGCTCTCTTCATACTCGAAAAATTAGTTAGTTATGCAACTATTCGTGAATCGAAGATAAGAGAAAGTCCGGAAGTCTGGAAGTCGGAAAGTCGGAAGACATTCACAAGGGATGAGAAAGATTTAAAGATTCGATAGTATTGGGGAAAAGAAATTATAGACTGATTGCCCTTTTCATGGTGGCCTTTCGGACTTCCGGACTTTCGGACTTTCGGACTTTCAGACTTCCGGTCTCTCGGACTTTCACACTTCCGGTCTTTCGGACTTCCTGACTTCTCTCTACCCTCACATCGCCACAAGCGTACAGTCCACCTTCACCTCAATTGATTTCGAAATGTTGTCGCGGTAGAGTTTTGGAATAGTAATATTATGATTCGCTACCAGCACATTGAAGACTGAAGTGAGATAGACCTTGCCGTCCTTTACCGTTAGTGTTCCGTTAACCTCAATCTCCTTCGACACTCCATGAACAGTAAGGGTTCCTTTTACCTTGGCCGCGTAGGCCCCGTTCGTTGAATAGTTCATCTGGCTATTATTACTAAGTTGGCCTTTAAATTCCGCCTTAGGAAACTTGTTGCTTTCTGCAAAGTCTCTATTGAAATGTTCCTGCATTAACGCCTTTTTGAATTCGAAGCCTTTCATCTGGGCAGCGAACTGCAAGTCGCCCGTCTTCGTGTCCAGGAGCGCAACGACGCTCTTGTTGATAGCTTCGATATTCTCCATAGAGGTCGAAGAATAAAAGCTGATTCTTCCACTCTTAGTATAGAACTTTCCCTGTGCAACACTCGCCACTGCAATTGCAAGGAAAATCACTAAAGGAAATATTTTTTTCATGGTCAGGGTATTTAAGGTTTAATGAGCGCGCAACGATTAATTATCACATCCGAGCCCAATCCCATCTCATCCTTATTAAAGCCAGTGCATGCTCCTCGTAATGTTGTTGACGATCCAGCCCTCAATAAAGCTGCGTCTGAATGATGAATGGTATCGAGCGCACACCGCACCGAGGATAGGCTGGTGGAGTCTCCTATTACAACCGTGAAATAGCCCTGGTCGTCTTCCTCAACTGCCTTCACGCGTCCACCGATCTCCACTACCTGACCATTGTATTTAGCTGCAGCCAGGGAATCATTGGATGCAAACTCTGCAATGAGGTCCGTTGCCGAGATAATGAAATCCGGCTTCGCATGCTTCATGTCCTTGTTTTTGCGATTGTATTCGCTATATCCATACCACGCGCCGATAGCCACGACTACCAGTATAGCGAGTACTATGATTTTTTTCTTAGTCAAAACAGTGAAAATTTGATGTCGTTAGTCTTCACTACCAATCGCAATCAATCCCGGGAGGGTTGCGTTAGTCTTTTCTTTTTTCGAAGCGTCGTAGCTGCTTCTTATTGCTCTTGGCGCCAATGCTGCTACCTATCCCGCTTAGGGCGATCTTCACAAGGTAATTCATCGCAGACTTCTCACGATCCCGCTTGAAGAACACGAGGCCTTTCCTCGACGTATTACTATTCTTAATGAAGAATGTATTCGCCAGGAAAGTGAAGAAACCCCTCGTCGAAGGTGGCGATCCCGATTTCGTATTCAGCACTTTTATCTTCAGGTCATGGTAGTACAAGGTCATCTCACCTTTTGCCGCATATTCCCTGCCTTCAGCATACATAGAAAGGGAATCTATCATGGCAGATTTAATTTCAATCGAGGCCAGGGGAATTAGTATTGGGTTCAATACTCTTGCATCAATAGCCGGTACCTTTACCGTCATCAGGAATCCCGACAAAGTATCCGTATACGATTCTGTTACGGTTAAGGCGATCGGAACCGAATCCAGCAGGTAAGCATGCGCCTGCACCCGAAGGCTATCTCCGACTTCATGATCGAAGTTACGTACTGAGGTCATCCGGGCATTGAGCCTGTCAACGGTTATGTTTCCCGTCTTGTTGTTCTTGTGATTTACCTCCGAATATAGCACGGTGGAATTCGTTATCGAAACACTGTCCAAGGTGAGTTTTATCGGTAGTTTCTTTAAAAGATCGACAGGGAGAGGCTTAATAACACCTCCTTCGAAAGGAAGACGTTTGTCGCGGTAGTCTGAAAGATACAGTCTATCAATATTCACGCTACCGGCATCCACGATAGTATCATAGAGGAATTTGTCTATATCGAATGGTCCTACACTGATCGCTCCCGTCTCGAGTGTCAGGTAATCATCCTGGGTCTTCGATGCTGCTATGAATTCTTCCCTGGTAGCTGTTGGGTGATAATTAAACGAGTCGAGCGTAAACGTCCTACTGAATTTATCATAGCTGGCATTGTTCCAGTTGAAATGACTCTGTGCGTCATCGTAAGTGCCCGTCAGCTCGGTTAATCTAAAAGATTTGTTCTCCTTCACCATCTGTCGGACATCGAGGAGCGTGGCCGATCCTATTGACAATTTGCCAAGCCGGGCAGAGGAAATATCTAATTTGCCTCCCTGCTTTCCCATACTATCGATCATTAAGTCTTTGGCTTTGAGGTCTGCAATCTCACCATGCCATTCCAACTCACCTACATCCGATGGTTTAAGCTCAAATCCATTGATGCTGGCGCTCAATTCTCCTTCGCCCGCATCAAAGGTTTTTCCGCCTGCGGTAAATGAAAAATCACGGAGGCTAAACAGGATGTTGCCTGCAGTTATCGCTGATTGCTCCGATATCTTAAAGTCCGTTAGCGTGACAGCATTGTTTTTCTTCGCCTGCCCATGCCATTCGATTCGTGTAAATCCATCCCTGCCGGGCTGCGAGAGTAACAATTCCGGCTGAAGCAGTGTCAATTTCCCGATGTTTACTGCCTTCGATTTTTTATCTATAGTATCTGTGTTAGCGGGAGAAAGCTGGCGAATGATTCTTATCACGGGTCGGCTAAGCGTCACGTCGTCTACTTTTATACCCCCGGCGATGATTGAATTAAGATCAGGAGTAAAAGTGAAACTCGGTATGACAGCCGAAACAGAATCTGTCGAAGTGTTGTTTGTAAACGTCACCTGGTCCAGTCTCGAGGGTGAATGATCGTCGATCAGAAATTTGGACACTGCCAACTGTAAAGCGCCCTTAGTAAAAGAAAGATTTCTTCCGTCGGCAAACAAGTTTGTAATCCTCGGTTTATTATTGCGCGTGGGCAGGAATTCATCAGCGCTCAGTGTCTCGAAAAATGCCGAAAGCTTCTGGTCACCCGTTCCGGTCGATAGTTTCGTCTTCCGTCCAAGAAGGTTCCTCACCACGAAGTCCGGCGCCATATCTTTCTTTCCTTGCGAGCCGGAAATTTGTACGTCCGCCTCGTCCCATTTTATGCCGTCTATCTCTGTAACAAAGGAGTTGTTGTCAATTTGCATGCTGGTGATGACTACATTCTTGGCCTTAACAGAAAGATTCTTTTGCTTATTCGTCACATTGACGATACCTGCCACCAATTGACCATCCTTACCCGTAAAATCTACGTTCTCCATTGTAGCCACCAGGTTGCCCGTCCTCAATACGCCTCTTTCGAAGCGAAGATGCCGTACGGATCCTTGGAGGTTACTAAGTCGGTTAGAGTTGACTATATTCTGGCTTAACAATGACATCGTCGCATTCTCGAGTTGCAATTGTGCGCCTCCGGCGAAATGTAGATTTAGCCGACCGTTTGCGATGTCCAGATTATTTAGCTGTATTAGATCTCCCACATCATCCAGTGTAGCGAATAGGTTTTGCTTCTTTTTTCGCTTACCGGGTTTCGGACGGAAAGTATAATTGATCACCGGCTGATAAAGTGTCGCACGTTGAGCGGTAAACTTCTGGTCGAATACGAGATCATCCCAGGACAAGCCTATTACCTCAAACTGCGGCATATTGAAGCTGTTGATCAGGTTCCCCTTCTGCATTTGCCTCACGTTAAAATTACTCAGGTAAATGCCTTGCGTATTCAGGAGGATGCTATCGAAGCTAAGCGCATAGGTACTATCCTTAAGGAAATTCTCATAATTACGAATCGCCATCGCAAAGCTTTTCACAGTGAGTGGCTGCGGAGCATTCTTTTGTATACGCAGTCCCTGTAGCTCAAAATTGTTATGATCAGAGGTAAATGAACTGGGCCTCCCTTCCCGCACAGTCTTGATGTCGAACGACCCATTTTCTACTACTACAAAGGCCAGGTGAAGATCGCCAGTCAACTGCTGTATCAGTTCATTAAGCTTGGGTGGATCCTTGCGTTCGCCCGTACCCTTCTTTTCAAGATCCACATGGAGGATAAACCTTGGATTGGTACAATAAACTGAGTCTGCCTTGATCACTTCCTTCTGGTAGAGCGTATCGAAGTCAATGTTGGTAAGCGCAAGTTTATCGAAGAAGATCGTGAATGAACTCTTTGAGCTGTCGCCTTTCGTTGCAGAAATCGTACAGCTGTCAAACTCCACGCGTTTCTTCAGGAGATTAATTCGAAAATTGCTGAAACTGAGCCGGTGTCTGCCATCGGGAAAGACGATATCCTGGTTATTTGTTTGTAACGCCACGTTGTCGGAGAAGAGAATCTTTTGCTTCCCGTCTCCCTGCCCCGGATCTACCTGGAGATTATCCAGGTGAAACTGGATATTGGTAATTCGTACGGGGGCTGCATTGTCCTGGATTTTGTTGATAAGGCTAAACCTGCCACCCTCAATTCGGAACCGGTTCACCTGTAGCATTTGCAATCCATCCTGGATGGACTTATATACCCTACCCATTTCCAGGGGAAGTGAGATTCGTTGGTCTGCAGTAGTATCATTATCTATAGTAGCTCTGAGTCGTGTCACCTCGATGTCCGGTCGAACAAGCCCGATTGAATCAATTAGTATCTTCTTTTCGAAAACAAGTGGAAGGATCTGCTTGATTCGGACGTTGATACGATCTACTGTGAAGCGATACGCTGTCGTAGCAGTGGAAGTATCCGTAGAATAAAATACTGCATTCCGTAGTTGCATGTCATTGCTAAACCAGTTAAAGCGGAATTTTTGGACATGCAGTTTCAGTTTGCCATTCGACTTAGACGATACAAGATCTTCCAGTAATCGTTCAGCATGATTGACAAACCAGAAATGGAACGCCGCTAGCAATACAACTATACTACCGAGGACATAGGCAGTAATCTTAAGAAGTTTTCGTTTAAAAGGACTAATAATTATCAAGGGCGGGGAGAGGGTTGATTCATATGGAAATTTACCGAAAAATCACGAGTAAATAAATGTAGCTGAGGATATTATGAAAATTAAAACATCAACACCCCGAGAAGGGGAAAAAAAGGCACTAATTGGGAATGGAAAGTAGCAGTGGAGTTGATTAGGTTGATTGGTTGATTGGGTTGACTGGGTTGATTGAGTTGAGAAGGTAACGTCGCAAAACTTAATCAACTCAATCAACCTAATCAACCTAATCAACTTAATCAACTCACTCCCCAAACTGTTCTTTCAGAAACTTATCCAACTTATCCGCCCATTCTCCCAAGTCCATGATGAGCGTGACCATTTCGTAGTAATCCATTCCGGAGATGTTTCTCTCAGAGATGATGCATACTAATCCCCTATCTTCTTCTGCGCTTATCTTGTAACCAAGGTAAGTCGCATTAATGGCCAACACCGTCTTATACAATTCAAATTGTTTTCTCCTGTCTCCAGGAATTGCACAAAGTGCGGCCATGCCCCTGATAAAGGTTTGAGGTTCGTTGTGCAAGTTCTTTTGTGTGGTAAGAAATACCTCGATCGTCGATGATCCCATTACGAAATACCAGGAAGCTGTCTTTGGATTAAACAACGTTTTTTCTTCGACGCCCATCTCGATGCATAGGCGTTGGAGGTAATCTTTTATTCGGTCAACTGGAGTCATGTAACTCAACTTACAGACGCTCCATCACTGGTCGTCTCATCGGGATTAATGAATTTCAACTTGCCATCCTTGTCCTCCGCCATGAGGATCATCCCATTGCTGTCGATGCCCTTCATTTTGCGGGGAGCGAGGTTCGCGACGATGACTACCTGTTTCCCGACAATATCTTCTGGCTTGAAGTGCAGGGCTATTCCCGACACAATTGTCCTCTTCTCGAAACCAAGGTCCACTTCGAGCTTCAGGAGTTTATCAGCCTTCGCCACTTTCTCCGCGGCTGTAATGGTGGCCACTTTCAGATCAAGTTTGGCGAAGTCGTCGTAAACGATCTCAGGTTTTACTGCCGGTTGCTCGGGAGACTTGGGCTCCTCCGATTTCTCTACTTTACTTGGATTGATCATACCTTTCTTTAATTTTTCCATCTGTTCAGTCACCTCTGTATCCTCAATTTTCCTGAATAACAATTGTGGTTCCCTGAGACTATAACCGACGCTCAATAGTTTTAGCTTGCCCGCATTCTCCCAGTCCAATATCTTTTCCACCACCTTCATCATGTGAATCATATTGCGCGCAGTATTGGGCAGAAATGGATTGATAAGAACGGCGAGATTGGCCGATAATTGCAGGCAAAGGTGTAAAGTATTATCAATACTCTTCTGCGCGGACTCCTGCACCCCAGCATTCGTGTCGGACGTTAATTTCTTCGCCACAATCCAGGGCTCTTTCTTTTGCATGTACTGATTGCCTTTTCTAGAAAGATCAATTACTTCATAGAGCGCTTCGCGAAACTTGTACTGCTCGAGTAAATTCTCCACTTTCGACTTGCTGTTCTGAATGTCGGATATAAGACCTCTATCGGTATCGTCCAGGATGTCTTCATGAAATCTTGGCACTTTGCCTTTGCATAATTTATGCATAAGGACGAATGTCCGGTTAACAAAATTTCCGAAGATGGAAACCAGCTCACTGTTTACGGCATCCTGGAATCCTTTCCACGTGAATTCGCTATCCTTGGTCTCAGGAGCAATCTGTGTGAGATAGTACCGCAACATGTCCACACACTGGCCTCCGCCATTATCTTTTTTTACAAAATCCTTAATGTAGTCTCTCATCTCGAGTTTCCAGTTTCGGCTGGTACTCATCTTGTCGCCTTCAAGATTCAAGAATTCATTGGCCGGCACATTCTCTGGCAATACGTTTCCATGCAAGCGGAGCATTATCGGGAAAATGATGCAATGGAATACGATATTATCCTTCCCTATAAAGTGAACGAGTTTCGTGTCCTTATCATACCAGTACGGCTTCCAGTCTTTTTTGTTGTCGATGGCCCACTGTCTGGTTGCGCTCACATACCCGATTGGGGCATCGAACCAAACATAAAGAACTTTGCCTTCCGCCTCTTTCAGTGGAACCTTTATGCCCCAGTCAAGATCTCTCGTTACGGCCCTCGATTGAAGCCCGCCATCGATCCAACTCTTGCATTGACCTACCACCGTTGCGCGCCAATCATCTTTGTGTTGTTTTAAAATCCACTCGCGGAGGAACTCCTCATGCCTGCCAAGAGGGAGGTACCAGTGAGTGGTTTTCTTTTTAATAGGTATGCGGCCGCTAAGAGTGCTTACCGGGTTAATCAATTCATCCGGACTCAATGCGGTTCCGCAATTTTCGCATTGGTCGCCAAATGCGCGATCGCTACCGCAGTTGGGGCATGTTCCTTTGATATACCTGTCGGCAAGGAAGGTGTTGGCCTCTGGATCATAGTACTGTTCTGTCTCCTTGGTCTCAAGTTCTCCGCGGTCGTGGAGGTAGGTAAAAAATTCCTGCGCAGTCTCGTGGTGAAGGGGCTCGCTGGTGCGATGGTAGATGTCGAAGGAAATATCGAGGTCGGCGAAATCCTGTTTCATTGCCTCATGATACTTATCGATGATGGCCCGCGGGGTTGTATTTTCCTTCATCGCCTGGATCGGAATAGCAGTGCCATGTTCATCGCTACCACAGACAAACACTACGTCTCTTTTTTGTGCCCTCAAATACCGAACATAAATATCCGCAGGTATATAGGCGCCAGCGAGGTGTCCTACGTGTTTCAAACCGTTGGCATAAGGTAAGGCGGAAGTGATCAGGTATCGTTTGGGTTCAGTCATACATTGTGGGGTGAACTACAAAAATAAGCCAGACAACATTAGGAATCGGGAATCCGGAATCGGGAATGGGGAATTGAGGAGGGAATCGGGAATCAGGAATCGGGAATCGGGCATTACGAATTCGTAGAAACTTTTCCAACGTAACGCCCGATTCCCGATTCCGAATTCCTGATTCCCCATTTCTGATTCCCGATTCCCTCTTAGAGTTCCAATTCCGTAAATTGCCGGATGATAAAGACTCCTCCATATTTACAACCGGGAGATACCATTGGTCTGGTTTGTCCTGCAGGCTACATGGCCATGGAAAAAGCGGCCGAATGCGTGCGAGTGCTGACTGAAGAATGGGGATATAAGGTAAAACTGGGTAAAACAATCGGCGGCGATTCGAGTACTTATTTCTCAGGGACGGACGAGGTAAGGCTCGCCGACTTTCAACAGATGCTCGACGATGAGGAGGTCAAGGCCGTGCTTTGCGCCCGTGGAGGATATGGCATGGGACGCATTATTGATGATATAGATTTCAAGCAATTCAAAAAGCATCCAAAATGGATAGTGGGTTATAGCGATATCACAGTATTGCATTCCCATCTCTATTCCCAGTACTATATCTCCTCACTCCATGCGCCAATGGCGGGCGCGTTCAACGATGGGGCTTCAACTAATCCATTTGTGCAATCGCTGCGAAGCGCATTGGAGGGCAAAAAGGCCAGATACCAGTGTGAACCTCACGAATTCAACCGCAAAGGTGAAGCAGTCGGCGAACTGGTTGGTGGTAATCTTGCTCTTTTAGCTCATTTAGTTGGAACGAATTCGGAGTTAAAGACAAGGGGTCGCATCCTTTTTATCGAAGACATCGGCGAGTATGTGTATAATATTGACAGAATGTTTTACCAATTGAAACGAAGCGGACGATTATCCAAACTGGCGGGCCTCATTATTGGTGGCTTCACAGACATGAAAGATACTGAAAGGCCATTTGGAAAGACTGCTTACGAATCAATTCAGGATGTCGTCAGTGAGTATGGTTATCCTGTTTGTTATGGATTTCCCGTCAGCCATGAGAAAGAAAACTATGCGTTGAAGATCGGTGTCGGGTATAAATTGAAGATTGGGAAGGGCAAGGTTATCCTTGAAGAATAAAAAAACCGCCCTACGAATGCAGGGCGGCCGATTAATTGGTGATCACAAGTTCAGGAAGAAACGGAATGCTCGGCCGAATGCCTTGTCGGCATCGCCTCTTCCGGATTAATCCCCAAGCCTGATGCAATGGCCATTCCAAGTCCGATGTCGGCCCTGAAGAAATGGCAAAGCTGCCTGTTGATGATCTCCGATTTTTTCGGACCATCGATTCCCTTCATTGCACCTATAATATTATTCACCAGGTTTTTCTTATCAGTTTGCGACAATACTTCCCGGTAAAATATCCCGGGTTGAGTGTAATGATCATTTTCGCCCTCAGCATTGCGATCGTACCAGTCAGCAATATTAGAATCGAGTGCCCATGCGGGCTGTTTGTAAGATTCATCATGCCTGATCGAATCGAAACTATTTGGAAAATAGTTAGGCGACCTTCCGCCATTACCATCGACCCGCATCTGTCCATCTCGCTGGTAGTTATTTACGGCAAATGGACAACGGTTGACCGGTATCTGTTCATAATTTCCACCGAGTCGGTAACGATGTGCATCGGGATAGGAGAGGATTCGTCCTTGCAGCATCTTATCTGGTGAATAGCTGATGCCATCCACTACATGCGCTGGAGCAAATGCAGACTGCTCTACATCTGCGAAGAAATTATGAGGATTCTCATTCAACTCGATCTCTCCGAGGGGAATTAACGGGAAGTCTTTTTGGCTCCATGTCTTTGTAAGATCGAATGGATTCCACCGATAAGTCCTCGCCTGTTCCTCGCTCATGATCTGCACTTTCACGGCCCACTTGGGATATTCACCATTGTCAATAGCTGTAACGAGGTCCCTCTGTGCATGATCCGCATCCTCACCTTTCATTTTGACCGCTTCTTCATTAGAGAAGTTCTTGATGCCCTGCAAGGTCTTGAAGTGAAATTTCATCCAATGCCTCTCGTTGTTCGCATTGATGAAACTAAAAGTGTGGCTGCCGAAGCCGTGCATATGACGGTAACTATATGGAGTGCCCCTATCGCTCATCAGGAACATGACCTGGTGAAGACTCTCGGGATTAAGGCTCCAAAAGTCCCACATCATTGTGGGGCTCTTGCAATTGGTATAAGGGTCGCGCTTCTGCGTATGAATGAAATCGCCGAATTTCTTTGGGTCTTTGATGAAGAATATGGGAGTATTGTTTCCAACGAGGTCCCAGTTGCCATCTTCAGTATAAAATTTAATGGCGAACCCGCGTGGATCTCTCTCCGTATCTGCGGAACCTTTCTCACCACCGACAGTAGAGAAGCGAATAAACATCCTCGTCTTCTTTCCTACGTGGTTGAAAACCTTGGCCCGTGTATATTTCGTTAGGTCATGCGTAACCGTGAAAGTTCCGAATGCCCCGGATCCCTTCGCATGTACCACTCTTTCGGGAATGCGCTCCCTGTTGAACTGGGCCATTTTCTCATGCAGGATAAAGTCCTGGAGAAGTAAGGGGCCGCGAGGACCGGCGCTAAGGCTGTCCTCATTATTGAAGTAAGGTATACCTGAAGCAGAGGTTAATTTTTTTTCTTCGCTCATATGTTTTAAGACTTTGCACAAATGTGGGGTGTTTTTGAGTATCAACCTAATTGATTAAATTTATTAAAACATAGATAAAATCTATATTTTGGCCAAAACTCGTTCAACCATGACCCTCATCCAACTCGAATACCTCATCGCCCTCGATCGCTACCGGCATTTCGCCCTGGCAGCATCGCATTGTTTTGTTACCCAGCCGACCCTGAGTATGCAGATACACAAAGTGGAGGAGGAGTTAGGGGTAAAGCTTTTCGATCGCAGCAAACAACCCGTCATTCCTACGGAGATGGGTATCGAGATCATTGAACAGGCAAAGAGGGTAATCGCAGAGAAGGAGAAAATAGCGGAGATGGTAAACAACCGCAAAGGAATTCTTAGCGGGGAACTGAAGGTAGGTATCATTCCTACTCTCGCTCCCTACCTGCTTCCACTTTTTGCTCACCAGTTCACCAGGAAGTATCCGCATGTAAAGTTGATCATGAACGAGATGATGACGGACCTGATCATATCACGCCTTAGGGAAGGGACAATACATGCGGGAATTCTAGTTACCCCATTACAGGAATATGGGATTCGGGAAGATGTATTGTTTTATGAGGAGCTGCTTGTATACGTTTCCCGAAAGAACCAGGACTTCAAGAAACATTATGTGCTGCCCCAGGACATAGATCCACATAAGCTTTGGCTATTAGAGGAAGGCCATTGCTTCCGTTCGCAGATCATGAATCTTTGTGAATTGCAGAAGGCCAGTAAGGAAGGTCAGGCATTCGAGTACGAAGCGGGTAGTATCGAAACGCTTCGCCGAATGGTCGAACTCACTGATGGTATTACCATTCTCCCAGAGTTGGCGACGATGGACCTCAACGCTACGCAACAGAAGCAAGTGAGGCAGTTCCGACGTCCTGCTCCCATGCGGGAGGTTAGTCTGGTTGTTCATCGCGATTTCGTAAAGCAGCGACTGATAAGTATCCTCAAAGAAGAGATCATCGCGGCAGTCCCCGAAAAGATCAGGAAGAATAAGAATTCTCTTGTGTTACCGGTGTGATCATTCAACCTGCAACACGGAATCGAGCTTGTGCTGGAAAAGATCGAAATCGTAGAGATTGTTGTGTTTACCCTTTTCCAGTGTAATCAATTCCCGCGGCTGCGCCCCGGCGGGAACTGGGAGAGCGATAAGTTTTCTTGAATGACTATAACGGACGGTCTCGTCGTTTGTCCCATGAAAAAGAGTGACGGGTGCTGTAATGGTTTCAAAATAGCTATCGATCGGAAAATGATATTTAGCCATAAGGCTCACCGGGTACATCCAGGCGAAATTTCTCATCAGGCCCTCGATGCTGGTGTATGGTGTTTCGAGGATCAGCCTTCGGCAATCACGAAGCGAGGCAAGCCTGGCCGCTACTCCCGTTCCAAGCGACTTTCCATAAAGAATAATGCTATCCTTTCCGAAACTCGCCCTGGCCATTCGATATAACAGTTGTGCATCCTCATTCAATGCCTGCTCGGACCGTTCGCCTGTCGTCTTGCCGAATCCAGGGTAATCGATCATCCATACTTCAAGATTATTTCGTGTAAATCCCTCCGCCCTGTGCGCATAACGTTCTATGTTCTGCCTGTTGCCGTGAAAATAGAGAACCACACCTCGGCATGTCGTATCTGGTACAGTAAAGCGGACAATGTTGAGATTTTTCTCTTTGTTCACAGCTACATTCACTTCCTTGAAAGGAATGGGGAAGTTGAAGACATGATCGGCCGGTAATGATGTGGGGTGGAAAAGGAATTTTTCCTGAAGAAAGTACAAAATGAAGCCGACAAGGACGTAGATCCCAAGGACAATCATCATCCACTTACGAATACGTTTGAACGAGTTCCTTTGCATACCCGGCAAAGATCAAAGAATTTGACCGCAGATTATCATGATTGTTATGATAAGTAGGATTCAAATCATATTTATCATAACAATCAAGATAATCTGCGGTCAATTATTTCCTATTGGCGGTTAAAATAGTCCTTAATGCCGCACTCGGCCTTGTTCTTTACTTCATTCATGATGATCCTTAGAATATCATCTTCATTGGGAGGAAAATCTTCTTTACGGCTCACCAAGGCCTTATCATTGTCACTTAATGCCCTTGCATCACCTGTATAAGTAGAGAATTCAGTGCTCCAGTTATAGTCACCATGATAAGTATCGCTCCATAAGTATTGCGCCCGTTGATCACGTACAGTGACCTGCAGAAGCCCATTCGCACTTTGCGTCCTTTTTATCGTCGTGATCTTCGCCTTAACGGTCGCATATTCTTTTACTATCGAATCGGGACGAATTACCGTTTCTTTTACCAACACCTGCTTTGATACTTCCCTGGTGTCGCGTTGATCGCGGTAACGGTCGATATCGACATTACGGAACCGCATTTCCACTACCTGGTCTGCACGAATGTTGTAAGAGTTAGCCTCGGAAGCCGAGTAGTAACGCACAAAAACATTTCCATTACTGTTGCTGAGATAACGAAGCACATCGGATTCGAAATTATGGTAACTCGCGTTATATGCACTATACTGATAGCCGAATTGAGTCAGTGGTAACACCACCACGTTGGTAACAGCGCCGGCATATGCCTGCTCCATTTTTTCCTTAACCGAAAGGTCTCCGGGCTTAAGGGAAAGCGATTTCTGAAATTCGAAATATGCCTGCTTGTAACTGTTCTTGGTATTGTTTTCCATCAACACTACACCGCGGTCGAATCGTGTCTTAGCCGCCTCTTCCTGGTAGGTTGTAACATAAGAAGAGTAATCGGTAGGCTTTACGATGTCATACACCGAAGGGACCCTGTAGATGGCGTCATGAAGACGTTGCAGGCTGAGATATTCGCTGTAGGTCCATTCCCACTTAAGGTCGTTGTTACTGGCAGCATTGTTCCTGATCCTGTTTTCGTGGTCATTCACGGCAAACCGATACGCGTTTTGTAGAACGTCGATCGTTTCCCCGTCATTAGGCTTCTTCTGCAGCTTTTTTGCAGCAAGTTCTACGGCCTGGTCGTAATTCCCTTTTTCATACATCTTCTTTGCGGATTTGCAAGAGAAGAGAACCACTGTAAGGGCGATCAAATAGATTGAGTAAAGTTTTAGTTTCATATAAACCTCCTGTTCATTTGTAGGTTTGACGTTCAAAGTACGTTCTCGTTACAATGCCATGACATCAATTGGAAAAGCATTAACAATAATAGTATCAAATGTTAAGGGGAATATAAAGGTAAAACCACCTGTAGGTTTTACGGAGCAGATTAAGCAATTGGCAATATCCAATAGGCAATAGGCAATAACCAGCAATAGTCAACTTTTCAGAAGGTGAGGGAATGATCAAAAGTTTTGAGGCCACTCACCATTCACCACTTACAACTCACCGTTTAGTACTTGAGAATATCTCGGACGAAGTTGTGGTATTCATCAAATGAAGGAAGATTGTTGTGCCCCCCACCATGGATGCGGATTAGGGTAATTTTATTGGGGTTGATTTTCTGTAGCCGTTCGCTATGTTTAAGAGGGATCAGCCAGTCCCGAGTGCCATGAATAATGTAGGTATGACAATTGACATAGCGTATCCACTTATCGGCTCGCAAATGAAAACGCAATACATACCTCACCGGTAGTATAGGCAGGAAACGCTCGACTACCTTCAGGAAACTATAATACGGGGCGTCTAGTATCAGATAACGCGGTTTGTTGTCAGATGCAATTTTCGTCGCGAAGCCACTACCAATGCTCCTGCCATATACAATGATATGATGTTCGGCATACTTCTCCTTTAATCGCTCATAGACGAATTGCATGTCGGTGAGCATATCCTTTTCGCTGCGCTTACCAGTACTTTTTCCAAATCCCCTGTAGTCGACAAGCACTACGTCGTAATTGTAACGATAGAAATCCCTGGAATACTTCGACCAACCTTTGATGCTTCTCGTATTGCCATGAAAATAGAGAATGAGGCCGGACGGTTGATCCCTGTAAAAATGCAGCCCATTGATACGGACACCTGGTTCCACATCGAAGAAATATTCCCTGAATGGAATGTCATACTTGAACTGAAAATCCTGCTTTAATTTCTCTGGTTTGAAAATGAGCCTCTCCTGAAGAAAGTATGCGAGTACAGAAAGTAGCGCAATGCTGCCGATGATATACCAGATAAAGGAAGGCAATTAGTGTTGAATTTTTAAGTAATGGGGAATTGGGAATCGGGAATCGGGTCTTACATCGAAAACTGATCACGAATTCGTAAAGCCGGATTCCCGGTTCCTAATTCCCGATTCCTGGATTAATTGCGTGAACTCTAATCTTCAATCCTCTTCAATTTGAGGTTGGTCACCGGCGCTACGATAAGTGGGAATTTTTCAACGGTCACATTGGCGACGTCAAGCCCAAAGCCTCTTTCTTCCGACAAGCTGTGTTCCTTCAGCCAGAAGTGCAGCTTCATTATAACCCTTTCGAGGAATGGAAGCTCATTGTCCTGGCTCAGGTACTTTTCCATCACCATGAACTGGAAGTCGCCTACCGTATTGCTACTCGCGAGGCTCTCATACCGGCTGATAATATTGACCTCCTTATTGGCAACCAGGTCTTCGACCACCTTCCTAAACATCAGGTTGATTCGTGGCTCCATTCGGAAGCCAAGGCGAAAGTCGACACGAATTATGTCGTTTGGAATAATATGCTCCACTTTGTATTCGCATGTATAGGGATCGTCCATCGTATCCACGTGGACGAACCAGTAGATGTCGGCACGCTTTGGCTTCTTGTTAAGAATGGAGTAAATGATCTTATGCTCGATCTCCTTCGGGTTGTTGGCACTTGTCAGGTAGACCAGGTGAGTGGCATACTTCGGCACCGCCCTGTCGTTGCTTAGCTCCTGGATTTTTGGAATGTAATGCTCCATTCGTACGAATTCCACATACCGATTCTTGATCTTCCGTGCACGATACCATACATACATGACGAGGAACATGACGCCGCCGATCATCAACGTGATATAACCACCATGGATGAATTTATCCATCAATGCGACGAAATATCCCATCTCGACGATGAAATAGCTGATGAGGAAGGCATATATCCATACTGCCTTCACCCGGTGCAGGACAAGATAGTTGGCGAAGAGTATTGTCGTCATCAACATGGTCACAATGATCGCAAGACCATAAGCGGCTTCCATGTTGGAGGATTTGCGGAAATAAAGCACGATACCTACGCATCCTAGGTAAAGTAGAAAGTTGATGGCTGGAATAAACAACTGTCCTTTTTCCTCCGATGGATAGCGAATCTTGACCTTAGGCCAGAGGTTCAGTCGCATTGCTTCGCTGATAAGGGTAAATGCACCTGAGATCATTGCCTGGCTCGCGGTGATAGCAGCCATGGTAGCGATGATCACACCCGGGATGATAAACCATTCCGGCATCAGGTCATAGAACGCATTTATACCCTGTACCTTTTTTATCTCCTCCGTAATAATAAGCCCGGGTTGGCGATGGGAGAGGAGATAGGCACCCTGTCCGAAGTAGTTGATCAGGAGACAGGTCTTTACGTATATCCAGGAGGTCCGGATATTGTCACGACCGCAATGGCCCAAATCACTATATAATGCTTCCGCACCAGTGGTACACAGGAAGACCGCACCTAAAAGCCAGAAGCCCTCGGGATAATTCCTCAGAAACTCGATCGCGTAATATGGACTGAGCGCCTTGAATATGGACAAGTCGTCGAAGACATGGACTACCCCCAGTACAGCAAGCATGGTAAACCAGACAAACATGATCGGACCGAACAACTTTCCGATCGAGGCTGTTCCGAATTGCTGTAGAAAGAAGAACATTGAAAGAATGACAATCACTATCATTACCACGGTATCCTCGGGCATCCCCCGCAATGAGGCAAGCTCGCCCAGGCCTTCTACTGCGGAAGTAATGGAAATGGGTGGTGTTATGATGCCATCGGCCAACAAAGCGGCGCCGCCAATCATTGCGGGTATTACCAGCCATTTCTTCCTTCGGCGTACGAGCGCATATAGCGCGAATGTGCCTCCTTCACCGCGGTTGTCCGCACGAAGAATTAGAATTACATATTTGATCGTTGTTTGAAGGGTAAGTGTCCAGATGATGCAGGAAAGCGTGCCTATGATCAACTCTTCTGTGACCTCCCTGTCGCCTATGATTGAATTGAAAACATATAAGGGCGAAGTGCCGATATCTCCGTAAATAATTCCTAAAGCGATGAGTAAGCCCGCAGCGGTTACTTTATTGGTCGGTATTTTCACTTTCTGTGGTTGTTGTTTATAACGGCATTGACATACGGCGTAGACAACGCCTGCAAAGGTATAGGCAAAATTCAATTACAAAGAACACCTTGTTAAAACTCTTCCAACGGCCATCGTAGTAGGTAATAGATCGAAAGTACATGCAACTTTTTTCGTTTTTTTACCGTTGTTGGTGTAATAATACTATTTCAGGCATCAGGTTTGAAATAAAACTTGCAGCTTTTCGGGGGCAACCTGTAACTTTAATAAGCAAAAAATCAGAATATTATGACCTGTGAAAAATGGCTTTTTGGGATTGTTTTCATCCTGATAGGCACCGTGTCATCTTCTCAGAAAATCATCTACTCGGAACCCGACAAGGACGATACCCGCAGGCTCAACTTCGAAATAGCGGGCAAGATCGGAGGCAATTTCCTTATCTATAAAAACATACGCAATACAAGCTGGATATCCGTGCTCGACAATGACATGAAGCAGATATCTAGAGTGGAACAGGATTATGTGCCCGATAATGACCGTATGATCAATGTCGACTTCTTCCCATATGGAGATTATTGCTATATGATCTACCAATACCAGAAGAGGAACGTCGTCTACTGCGTGGCCGCTAAGATCGATGGCAATGGCAAGAAAATAGGAGATGTGATCCAGATGGATACCACCCAACTTGGATTCGCCGCCAGCAATAAGATCTATTCTGTGCTATCGAGTGAAGACAAGAATAAGCTCATCGTGTTTAAGATCAATAGTAAGAATCGGAAGAATTATATGATCACGACCCTGCTGTTCGACAACCAGCTCTCACTTTTGAAGCGGAGCCGACTGTCGATGCCGATGGAAGACAGGGATGACTATCTCAGCGAGTTTCAGCTCGACAACGATGGCGATATGGTTTTTACCAAGTTCGACCGGGTTAACAATGAGAATATCGGAAAAGCGGCTTTCGTAATCAAATACGCCCAGGCCGATTCATTTACCGTTAAAGAATTGAACCTGGAAAAGACCTTTCTCGACGAGATACACATCAAGCCGGACAATTATAATAAGCGCTACTTCCTGACCTCGTTCTACTACAAGCAAAGGAGGGGGAATACCGATGGTTATTATTTCTATGTCTGGGATAAACAAACTGGCCAGGCCATTATCGAAGACACGATAACCTTTCATGATGAATTGAGAAAGGAGGCCAGGGGCAATTCTAACACCCGCATGGCATTCAACGATTTTTTTATCCGAAATATCATCACTCGTAGAGACGGTGGATTCATCATCGGAAGTGAGGCGTACTATACGACATCAAGAGGAAATGCCTTCAATCGTTGGAATTACCTCTACGGTTCACCATTTTCCCGGCCAATGGATTATTACTCCTACTCCCCATACTATAGCAGCTACTGGTGGAATTCGAGGTGGAACGATGGACAGAATGTGAGATACCAGGCTGATAATATCGTGGTGATGTCATTCGATAAAATGGGAAAACCGGAGTGGACGAATGTGATCAGCAAAGAGCAATTCGATGATCAATCAGACGATCTGATCTCTTACCAGATCATGAATACCGGCGGGCAGCTCCATGTGCTGTTCAACAATATGGAAAGACGGGTGCAGTTACTGAATGATTTCAGTATTACGCCTGATGGGAAGATCAACAGAAGTCCGACACTTAAGAATCTTGATAAAGGATACGAGTTTATGCCAAAGTATGCCAAGCAGGTTAGTGCCCGGCAAATTATCGTCCCTTGTCTCTACAGGAATTATATTTGCTTTGCCAAAATCGATTATAATTAATATCCATAATGTCCATTATCCGTGATCGGAGTATTTAAACAGAAAAACCCCGCTAATATCATCGTGCTGCTTGTGTTCGGAATTCTGATCAAGCTGCCTATTTTCATGCACCCCCATGTCCCCGTTAGTCGCACAGCGGATGGTGTACTTTTCGATGCAATCCTTAGATTTCTGCAGCCGACCGGATCTACTAGTCCCTTCATTTATCCTCTGCTCGCTTTCTCATTGTTGTTCCTCCAGGCATTCGTCCTTACGAGGTTCATCAATACGCAGCGAATGATGAACCGGCCAAACTATCTTCCAGGCATGGCCTACCTACTCATCACATCCCTATTACCGGAATGGAATTATTTTTCCGCTCCGCTTATCATCAATAGTATATTACTGCTGGTGTTATCGGGCCTCTTCCGAATATATAACCAGCCCAATGCAAAGGGCACCATTTTCAATATCGGCCTGGCCCTGGGTGTAGCCGGATTCCTTTTCGTATCATCACTCACTTTCGTACTCTGGATATTCCTCGCCATGGCAGTTATGCGGCCCTTTCGACTCAACGAGTGGCTGCTTTGCATACTTGGGATCACTACCCCGTTTTATTTCTATGCCATCTATATTTTCTTCACCGATAAGTGGAGTTGGGATGCCTTCCTGCCCCACATCAGTATCGGGGTGCCATCACTTGAGCAATCTGCCTGGCTCGCGGCCAGCGTGTTCCTGCTGATGCTTCCATTTCTAGCTGGAGGTTATTATGTTCAGGACAACTTACGCAAGATGTTGATCAATGTTCGTAAAGGTTGGAGTCTCTTGCTTCTCTACCTCTTGACCGCACTATTGCTGCCTTTTGTAAACACCAGCGATACGTTCGAGAACTGGGTCATGGCAATGGTTCCGATGGCCGCCTTTCACGCCTGCACCTATCTATATCCAACGGTCAGGATACTGCCGCAAATTCTTTTCTGGGTCACAGTCGCGTTCGTTTTAGCCTACCAGTATTATGGACCCCCGGATTCTGGTTGGGGTGGTTAACTATAATACTATCACTGTAAATTGATTCACCATTGTGACACAGGGCTGACCGCTTGCTACGATTCGTTATCTTTGCCATCATCATTTTAAATATTGAACATGAAGTTTGGCGTAGTCGTTTTTCCCGGTTCCAATTGTGACAGGGACATGCAGGATGCCCTGCAGAATGACCTCAACCAGGAAGTTGTGATGCTCTGGCATAAGGATAGAGATCTTAGTCGATTTCAGGCCGAGGACTGCATCGTATTACCTGGTGGCTTTTCTTTCGGCGATTACTTGCGTTGTGGCGCCATTGCTCGTTTCAGTCCCATGATGCAGAGCGTCATCGAGTTCGCTAATGCCGGTGGAAAAGTGTTGGGTGTCTGCAATGGCTTCCAGATCCTTTGCGAGTCACATCTTCTTCCAGGCGCATTGCTTAGAAATGGCAATCAACAGTTCGTTTGTAAGAATGTCTTCATCAAAGACCCTGACGAAAACATCTCAAGGCTACCGATTGCGCACGGCGAGGGCCGATATTTTGCCGAGGATAAGGTCCTTGATGAGTTGGAAAGAAATGAGCAGGTCATCTTCCGTTATTGTGATGAATATGGTAAACTAACCGCGGTTGCCAACCCCAATGGCGCCGTGAGAAATATTGCAGGAATCTGTAATACGGGGAGAAACGTGTTTGGCATGATGCCCCATCCTGAAAGGGCCTGTTCCACCGTCCTGGGTAACACGGACGGCAGGGCAATTATCAAGAATTTATTGATGGCGGAGCAACTGGTTGGCCTCTAAGCCAGTCTATTATCAAGATTTAGCATCCTTTTGTCAATTTCGTCGAAAAATAGAGGCGGCTATAGTTTAATTTTGCAATATTAAATTCTTAAGGTGAAAAAACTATTCTTTTTAACTGCGATCTGCCTGGCTACCATAGCGGTCTCCGCACAGCTAAACCCTGTGAGCTGGTCGTATTCAGCAAAGAAAATCTCAGACAAAACCTATGAGCTGCATATCGTCGCTTCGATCCAATCCGGCTGGCACCTCTACTCGCAATCACAGCCTGAAGACGCAATCGCCGAACCCACCCAGGTGACGTTCAACAAGAACCCGCTTTTGTCTTTCGAAGGCAAGCTAAAGGAAGAAGGTAAGTTGGAGAAATTTCATGACCCTAAGATTGACATTTCGGCTAACCAGTATTCTTCCAAAGTAAGCTTTGTCCAGGTAGTTAAACTTAAAGCCAAGGCAAAAACTAATATAACCGGTAGCGTAAGGTTCCAGACCTGCAACGATGAAAAATGTCTCCCGCCCAAGACTGTTACTTTCAATGTAGCTTTGTAAATCATGAACGAAATAATTTTTAATAGCAACGGGTTCTTTTAAGGACTCGTTTGTTTTTAAGATCATGCATCATGCGCAACCAATGCAAGCTGGCCATTTTCCTTTTCATTTTTCTCAGTTCGACTCTCTCACTCATCGCCCAGGATAGTTCGTCTATATTTCCCTGGAAGGTCGAGAGCAAGCGTGTGGGAGATGGAACGTACGAACTCATTTTCTCCACGCCGCCTGTCGGGCAATGGGAACTTTATTCACCCCTGCAAAACATCCATCTGCAGACTACCGAGATCGTCTTCAACGATTCTTCACAATACCAGGATGGAAGTTTTGTAGTCAGGGGGGATGTAAAGCAGTTGGCGCATCCCCTCTTCGAAGAAGGCCCTATCGCGGCCTACCAGTCGCCTACGGAATGGGTAGCAAGGATTCAATTTAGAAACAAGGATAGTGTCCCCGTGCTATTGCAAGGGAGGTTTTATTACACCTATGGGAATGCTGCCGATACATCTTTCTTCGCTTCGACTGAGCTTTCCTTTGCAGTATCATTAGAGGGCGGCGTTGAATCGGCCGCGAGGATAAAGATCAGTTCGATCGATTTAAATAACCCAGCTACCAATTGTGGCGATAGTGGAACAAAAAATCAAAGCATACTTTCAATTTTCCTGCTTGGGGTGCTTGGAGGAATCATCGCACTTGTTACTCCCTGTGTCTTCCCAATGATACCAGTCACGGTTACGTTCTTCACGAAAAGGTCCGCTGATAGGAAGAGGGGGATCGGCAATGCAGTCTTATATGGATTCTTCATCTTCATGATCTACTGTCTCATCACTGTGCCGTTTCATATCGCTAGCAAAACCATTAGCCCGGAGATATTCAACAACATCTCTACCAACGTGGTGTTGAACTTCATTTTCTTCGTCGTGTTCGTGGTCTTTGCGCTTTCCTTCTTCGGACTGTTCGAGATAGGATTGCCTGCTGGTTTGGCCAATAGGGCTGGTTCCAAATCGGGGTTGGGAAACGTAGCAGGTATATTCTTCATGGCGGGCACATTGGCAATCGTATCATTCTCCTGCACAGGTCCCATCCTGGGTACTCTTCTGGCCAATGTAGCAGTTGAAGGCGCGTGGCCATTGACTGCGGGGGCTGCAGGATTTGGACTCGCATTAGGATTACCCTTTGCTCTTTTCGCCATGTTTCCAAACTGGCTGCAGTCCTTGCCGAGATCCGGAAGATGGATGACCGAAGTAAAAGTGGTGCTAGGTTTCGTGGAGTTGGCGCTTGCTGTAAAATTCTTTTCCAATGCGGATCTCGTAAAACAGTGGGGACTTCTGAAGAGAGAAGTTTTCATCGCCCTCTGGGTGTTCATCGGTCTTGCTATCGTCACCTATTTATTCATCTCCCTTTGGTCGCAAAAAAGAACGCAATCGAAATTTTCCTGGGTGCGTATATTCTTTATCCTCCTCTTTGCAGGATTGACGATTTACCTTGTTCCAGGACTTACGAATACGAAGTATGCTAACCTCACATACATCAGCGGATTTCCACCGCCACTTTGTTATAGCGTCTACGACGATCCTGTGAATTGTAAAACTGGCTTTAAGCCGCTCGAGGACTATGAAGAAGCGCTTGCAAAAGCGAAACAGCAGAACAAGCCGTTGTTGATCGACTTCACCGGATGGGCCTGTGTCAACTGTCGCAAGATGGAGGAGAGCGTATGGACGGACCCACTTGTTGATAGCCTCATGCATACCGAGTTTGTGGTAGTATCACTATATGTCGACGAAAGAAGGAAGTTGTCAGCAATCGAGCAAACTGTTTTCAAGACTTCAGCGGGCAAGGAAAAATCGATCGTGACTGTTGGCGATAAATGGGCGACGTTCCAGACAGAAAACTTCGGTGCTACCTCGCAACCTCAATATGCCATACTAAGCCCGGATGAGAAGGCACTCACGCTAACGAAATTCTATACACCCGATGCGGATGAGTTTGCGGAGTGGCTCCGATGTGGTTTAAGTGCGTTTAAGAGGAATTAGCAGGCTTGACGTTTAACGATTAAGGGTTTAACGTTTAACGTTCTTCAGGTCATAGTTCAAGGGACATTTGGGGCACTCTTAATTTCGAACGTCTAAAGCATGTTCGATTTCAAGAACGTTAAACGTTAAACCCTTAAACGTTAAACGCCTACACTCTCTATAATAAAAAAACCGCTGATCATCGATCAGCGGTCAATTTGGTGTCATTCTGTACCAGCCTTCCCAGGTTTTATTCCAATAAGAGGAAATGGCAAGCAAACCGAAAAATTCGTTATCGAATTCTTCATCTCCGGTTGGAGATACAGAATGACAATATCTTAATCTTACTTCCGCAAATGTAATACAAGAACTAACAAATTACAAAGCAATTTGTTTCTGAATCATCAGTTTTCTTAGGTTGATCAATCCATATCTCATGCGTCCGAGAGCGGTATTTATGCTGCAATTAGTAACGGCAGCAATTTCTTTAAAGCTCATGTCGGCATAGTGACGAAGGATGATGACCTCTCGCTGATCTTCCGGTAGACGCTGAAGCATCTCACGCACACGGTCGTGGCTTTGCCTCTTCATCATAGTAGTCTCGGCGCTGTCGTCGGCGAAACAAAGAACATCAAAGATGTCCTTATCGTCACCGTTACGGATAGTTGGAGTACGCTTTACTTTTCGGAAGTGGTCAACGCAAAGGTTGTGAGCGATTCGCATGGCCCAGGGAAGGAACTTTCCTTCTTCTGTATATCTGCCGCTGCGCATCGTATCAATAATGCGAATAAAAACGTCCTGGAAGATATCTTCGGCAAGATACTTGTCTTTAACCAGGAACAGGATGGATGTATAAAGCTTGTCTTTGTGACGGAGCACCAGGGTTTCCAGTGCATCCAAATTGCCATCTGTAAACAGATGGATCAATTCATGATCGGTCTTCTTGCTAAAAGTTTTCATAACTCCTACAGGTTTAGGTGTGGTCAATTGGTAGTAATGCCCTCTGAAAAGTGATCGGTTAAAACAGTGTAGAAGTATGCGCTATAGGCGAGATAGGTTTTAAGTTTTTCATTTTTCGGATTGGAAACTAAAAATAAACCTTTTCATGAGATCACCAAACAACCCTCGAGGCAGATTGTCGTTATTATTGTCAAAGAAATGTTAATCATCCGGACGTAAATTTAAGCTGGATAAGGCTTTACATTTGCTTTCAGAAAAATGGAAAAAACAATAAACGGGAAGAATCCCGTAAAGAGCAGGACCGTAAATTCCGCAGATAATATCCTAATCAAGGGTGCGAGGGTGCACAATCTGAAGAATATCACCGTCAGTATTCCCCGAAATAAACTCGTGGTAGTGACAGGCGTCTCAGGATCAGGTAAATCCTCTTTGACCATTGACACCCTTTATGCTGAGGGTCAACGCCGTTACGCCGAAAGCGTAAGTGCATATGCCCGACAGTTCCTCAACAGGATGAATAAACCGGATGTGGATTATATCAAAGGCCTTTGCCCGGCGATAGCCATTGAGCAGAAGGTGATTACGAGAACTCCTCGTAGTACTGTAGGCAGCATGACCGAACTATATGACTACCTACGGCTGCTTTTTGCCCGGGTCGGCAAGACCATATCCCCCGTTTCAGGCAAGGAAGTGAAAAAGGACGACGTCACAGACGTAGTTTCCGCCATCGCAGAACTCAATGAAGGAGATAGGGTTTTCATCCTTGTGCCTTTCAAACAGCATAAAAACAGGGATGTCCGCGAGGAATTGAATATCCTGGTGCAAAAGGGCTTTTCAAGATTGTATAGCCGTGAGGCCGGAGAAACTCTCCGGATCGAAGACCTGCTCGAGAAAACAGATAAGGAACTAAAGACCTATTCAAAGGCTTATATACTGATCGATCGTATTGTAGTGAAAGAGATGGACGATGATGATAAGCATCGACTCGCGGATTCAATTGGCACCGCATTCTATGAGGGAGAGGGTGATATGTATATTGAAGTACAACCTGGCGACGGCAGCGCGAAGCCAACTAAACCAGGCAAACTCTCCACCTTACTGCATTACAACAATCGATTTGAGGCGGATGGGATACAGTTCGAAGAACCTGTGCCCAACCTGTTTTCATTCAATAACCCCTT
>JACMKU010000190.1 GCA_014379965.1 Chitinophagaceae bacterium | reverse complement strand
CCTGCCCTGCTTGAGCATCGCATCTCCGATGTTGTAATGCGGAAGGACGTCATGTTGCACTTTCCTTATCACTCTTTCAAACCGGTGATCGATATGTTGAGAGAAGCTGCATTCGATCCGGATGTGACTACTATCAAGATTACTTGCTACCGCCTGGCTCCCCAGTCGAGAGTGATCAACTCGCTTATCAATGCCGCGCGAAATGGAAAACAGGTAGTGGTGATGTTGGAGTTGCGTGCACGGTTCGAGGAAGAAGCCAACCTGGAGTGGAAACTAAGACTCGAAGAGGAAGGCGTGAGAGTGCTGGTGGAAATACCGAACATGAAGGTGCATTCAAAGGTCTGCATGATCAGGAAAAAAGTGAATGACAAGCAAGTCTTGTACGGTTTCGTGAGTACGGGCAATCTTAACGAGCGCACGGCAAAGGTATATGCGGATCATTGCCTGCTCACCGCGCATCCAAGAATCATGGCCGACATCAACAGGATCTTTAGTTATCTGGAGCAACCGAAGACGGGCGCTCACTTCCTGAAGAATTGCGATACCATTTTTCCCAGTCCACATATCGTAAGGAAAGAGATATATAAGTTGATAGATCATGAGATCAAGCAGGCATTAAAGAATAAAACTTCGGGCATCATCCTTAAGATGAACTCACTCTCCGACGAGGGGATGATTGAAAAATTGTATGAGGCAGCGAGGGCGGGAGTACCTATCAAGCTGATCATTCGAGGTATCTTCTGCATGTATTCGGAGAATAAGAAATTCCGTCGGCCAGTAAGGGCAATGAGTATCGTCGATGAATATCTCGAACATGCGAGAGTGTGGGTATTTCATAACAAAGGCAAAGAGAAAGTTTATATATCTTCGGCCGATTGGATGCTGCGCAATCTGGATCATCGTGTGGAGGCAACTTGCCCAATATATAATGAAGAGCTGAAGCAGGAATTAAAAGAGATACTCAACATTCAATTGCAGGACAATATGAAGGCCCGCTGGCTCAATAATGAATTAGACAATGAGTATGTAAGGACAACTAAAAGAAAGGTACGCTCACAGGTAGAAACATATAATTATTTATACCAAAAAACAGTAACCCCAAGTGAGATTGGCAGCCATTGACATCGGGAGTAATGCGGCGAGACTATTGATTAGCGATGTCATCCCAGGCACGCAGGCAAACCCTCAATTCATCAAGATCGCACTCATCCGTGTACCACTCCGACTGGGCTTCGATGTGTTTGACAAAGGCGTCATCTCGCCCGGAAAGGAGGAGATGATCATAAAGACCATCCAATCATACAAATTGCTATTGGAGATTTACGAGGTCAAACATCTGAAGGCCTGTGCAACATCGGCCATGCGCGATGCAAGCAATGGCGACGCTATTATTCAACGAATAAAGAAAGAGACCGGCATCGAGATTAGCATCATCACGGGCCAGGAAGAAGCTTCGCTGATTTACGAAAATCATATCGCAGAGAATATGACTGCGGAAGAGTCTTACCTGTATGTAGATGTTGGCGGTGGCAGTACGGAACTTACTTTCTTCAGCGATGGCAAATTGGTTTTCAAAGAATCATTTAACATAGGTACGATACGTCTGCTCAAGAATCAGGTGACCGAAGAGAATTGGAATGAGATGAAAGAATTCATAAAGGCGAAGACCAAAGGATATCACCATGTTACCGCCATCGGATCCGGTGGCAATATCAATAAGATCTTCTCCATTTCGAAAAGGAAGGAAGGAAAGCCGCTAACGCTCGACCTGTTGCGCGACTACTACAAAGAATTCAGCACGATGACGCTGCCACAGCGCATGAGCCTATACAAACTACGGGAAGACCGTGCCGATGTGATCGTGCCCGCCCTGCTTATCTATATCAATGTCATGCGGTGGACGGATACCGAAGAGATCTTTGTACCTAAGATCGGACTAGCAGATGGACTAATTCATACTCTTTATGAAGAAGCGCGGTTGAATGAACAATTGGCAATGGGCAATGGGCAATAAGCAACTTGTCTATTGGCAATTGCATATTGCCTATTGCATCTATTGGAATGACTATATTTGCAGACCCACCACTCACAACTTCACCTATGGCTCCAAAAGAAATAAAGAAAGTCACTACTAACACCATTCAAAAACTTAAAATCGCTGGCGAGAAGATCTCCATGATCACCGCATATGATTATTCATTTGCAAAGCTATTCGATGCGGCCGGGATAGATATCATTTTGGTGGGAGATAGCGCGAGCAACGTGATGGCTGGGCACACCACTACCCTTCCCATTACACTCGACCAGATGATTTATCATGCGCAAAGTGTAGTGCGTGCTCGCGAAAGGTCGCTGATTGTTGTAGACATTCCTTTTGGATCATATCAATCTAACTCGGAGATAGCACTTGCTTCCGCCATTAAGATCATGAAAGAAAGCGGCGCACATACAGTGAAACTCGAGGGCGGCGAGGAAGTGATCGATTCGGTAAAGAAGATCGTCAGCGCTGGAATACCCGTTATGGGACACCTCGGCCTCACGCCACAATCAATAAATAAATTCGGCACCTACGTAGTGCGGGCTACGGAAAAATCCGAGGCTGAAAAACTCAAGAAGGACGCCCTTCTGCTTCAGGAAGCAGGTGCTTTTGCAATCGTGCTGGAGAAAATTCCTGCCACGCTAGCTAAGGAAGTCAGCGAGAGCCTGACCATCCCAACCATCGGCATCGGTGCAGGCAAGTATTGCGATGGCCAGGTATTGGTAATGCACGATATGCTCGGCATCAACACCGAATTCAAACCAAGATTTCTCCGGCAATACCTCAACCTGAGTGAACAGATCACCGGGGCAGTGCAGAGGTATATTAAGGATGTGAAGGGGAGTGAGTTCCCGAATGAGAATGAACAGTATTAGTTGATTCGTTGATTCAGTTGACTGAGTTGACTAGGCTTACTAGCCCGACTCAGGTATTCAACTCAGTCAACTTAATCAGCCGAATCAACCCAGTCAACTAAATCAACCAGAACGCCGCGATGAAAAATCTATATTGGCTAACTACTCTTTTCCTCCTTCCCTTACTGGCCTCCTCTCAATCGATCGACTCAAGTGGTCAGGAACTTGATCCTGTTTCAGTATCATCCTCCTTATCACCACAGAAGATATCGGTCACGGGCCGCAATATTTTTGTGATACCCGGTCAACGTTTTCTCGATCTACCAGTTCATTCACTTGATGAACTGCTTCGATATTTGCCAGGAGTAGAAGTCCAAATGCGTGGACCAGCCGGTTCACAGGGAGACATTGTTCTTAGAGGTGGCACTTTTCAACAGGTCCTCGTAGTCATCGACGGCATGCGAGTCAATGATGCTAATACCGGTCATTTCTCTTCCTACATTCCTATTACACCTTCAGAGATAGAACGAATTGAAATACTCAAAGGCGCATCTTCGGCAGTGTATGGTTCCGATGCCGTAGGTGGCGTGATCCACATCATCACAAAATCATTTGCCTCCAGGCAATGGAAGAAGCAATTCTCAGCCAATGCGAGAGCGGCTGGTGGCCAATACGGTCTCTTCAGCCTTAACGCTGGCGTTTCAGCATCTACCCACCGTTCATTAGTCAGCGCAGGATTCTTAAGCAACAGCGCAGACGGACAGCCACAACGGGGCATCGATGGATATTTCCACAATAAGACTGCTTCCCTCTCTTTTGGACATTTCTTCGGACCACATTGGCAACTCGCGCTTCGTTCTTCCTGGGACGTACGAGATTTTGCAGCGCAAAATTTCTATACCAGCTTCATCTCAGATACATCCACCGAGCGAGTGAAGACATCGTGGTCACAATTACAACTCTCGCATGACCGTGGTTCGAATAAAATTCAGTTTAGTGCAGGTTACAAGTTTCTCGAGGACAAGTTTAGTTTCAACAAACGTACACTGGCAAACCTGAACAAAAGTTACTTGCTGCAGGGTCTACTTACCGATACATGGAAAATAAATGCAGCGTCTGTACTAACATCCGGAATACAATTCATTAATAAGAAGATCAGTTCAAACGACCGAGGTAAGCATGATCTCGACCAGGCCGCGTTGTTTGTGGTATTGAGCCATCGGCTCGGAGAGAGATTTTCAATGAGCCCGGGTTTGCGGCTCGATTGGAACGAACAAAGCGGTACTAAAATCATACCCCAATTAAATCTCTCGTATCGTTTGCCTAAATGGCAATTGCGGGCCAGTGGCGGTAATACCATTCGCGATGCCGATTTTACGGAAAGGTTCAACAACTATGGAAGAGCGCTTGTCACCAGTGGACGCGTTGGCAATCCCCGGTTGAATGCCGAGCGATCGTTCAGCTTCGAAGCAGGCGCAGACTATTTCCCAATCGCCGGAATGAAGATCAGCAGTGGATTCTTCAAACGATACCATGACGACCTCATCGATTATGTAACTACTCCCTATGCAGATATGCCGCGGAAGGATAACCTGTCACCTACCGGAGTGTATGCGTTGGCAAAGAACATTTCAAAGGTCAATACAACTGGCGTAGAGACCGACATTCAGTTTGCCAGAAAGGTCAATGAAACCCAATCGTTCTGGTCGACTGCAGGAGTCGTTTGGTTGGAGAGCAAGAGCAGCGAGGCAACACCATCATTGTATATTTCTTCGCATGCACGTTGGTTATTCAACTTCGCATTCGGGTATACATTTGGCAAACTTTCGCTTACCCTCAGCGGTCTTTACAAAAAGCGCCAGCCGCAAATTTCTCCATCACCTGTGATAGCGGCGGTATCTGCGGATTATTTCCTACTTAATAGCAAGGCTCAATTCCTGGTGTGGAAGGAAAAAATAGGTGTGTATATTCAGGTGGACAATGTGTTCGACCGGAAGTATACTGATGTATTAGGATCGCAAATGCCACAGAGGTGGGTGTTGGGAGGTGTAAGCTTTCGTTGGTGAGGATGTCTCACGCAAAGGAGCAAAAGTCTCACGCAAAGTCGCGGAGGCGCAAAGAAATTACAAAATGAATTATTAGATGAAAAGCGTTTTTTTCTTTGCTTTACCTCTGCGCCTCCGCGCCTTTGCGTGAAACCCCCATCTTCCCCCTGATTGGCATTACGCTGAGTTTATCATTGATAAATTGAGAACCGTTTTTTTCTTTGCTTTACCTCTGCGCCTCCGCGCCCTTGCGTGAAACCCCCATCCTCAACCGGATTGACATTACGCTGAGTTTATCATTGATAAATAGAGAAGCGTTTTTTTCTTTGCTTTACCTCTGCGCCTCCGTGCCTTTGCGTGATATCCCTCTCCCACCCCAAAAAAGGCTCTAATCCAAAGATTTACAATAGCTTATACCTTATCCAACCTCCCTGTTAAAATTCCCCTTTCTCCCCTATCTTTGCCGTCCTTTAAATTTTCATTAAGAATAACTGTTTTATGGACAAATTGATCTATCTCGTCCCTCTCATGGGTGTAGTCGGATTATTATACACCCTTGTAAAATTCAATTGGGTTTCAAAACAGCCAACCGGCTCAGACAGAATGAGGGAGATCAGCAAGTACATTGCTGATGGTGCTATGGCATTCCTCAAGGCCGAATGGAAAATCCTTGGATATTTTGTTGTCATCGTCGCTGTTCTTCTTGGTTTCATGGCTTCCGCCAACGCTAATTCACACTGGTCTATTGCAGTCGCTTTCGTACTCGGTGCGGTGTTCAGCGCTACTGCCGGTTATATTGGTATGCGCATCGCGACCAAGAGCAATGTACGCACGGCAGAAGCCGCCCGTACCAGCCTCTCGAAAGCATTGAAAGTTTCCTTCACCGGTGGTTCTGTTATGGGACTAGGTGTTGCAGGCCTTGCAGTCTTGGGTCTCGGTGGTTTGTTCATCGTATTAAAAATGATATTCGCTCCCGACTCACCAGTCGATTCACCCGAGATGGTAAAGACCATCGAAGTGTTGACTGGCTTTTCACTGGGCGCTGAATCGATAGCATTATTCGCTCGCGTAGGTGGTGGTATTTATACAAAAGCTGCCGACGTAGGTGCCGACCTGGTAGGTAAAGTTGAAGCCGGCATTCCAGAAGATGATCCACGTAACCCTGCGACTATTGCCGATAACGTTGGAGATAATGTAGGTGACGTAGCCGGTATGGGCGCTGACCTTTTCGGATCATACGTGGCAACAGTGTTAGCTACTATGGTACTTGGACAGGAAACAAAATCGGTGGATGATTTTGGTGGCCTCGCTCCTATCTTACTTCCGATGCTGATCGCCGGCGTAGGTATCTTATTCTCCATCGTGGGAACATGGTTCGTTCGCATCAGCGATTCTGCTGGTGTAAATACTAATAATGTACAGAAGGCTTTGAATATGGGCAACTGGGGTTCTATTGTTCTCACTGCGATTGCCTCGGTTGGACTTGTATCTTATATATTACCTGAGACGATGGTCTTACGCGGACACGAGTTCACCAAGTGGGGTGTGTTAGGCGCAATTGCAGTGGGTCTTGTAGTCGGTACGTTGATGAGTATCATCACCGAGTATTATACTGCGATGGGCAAACGCCCGGTGATGACGATAGTGAAGCAATCGGGTACGGGTCACGCCACGAACGTGATCGGCGGTCTTGCAGTCGGAATGGAGTCTACATTATTACCAATATTGGTGCTTGCAGCCGGTATCTGGGGATCATATGAGTGCGCGGGTCTTTATGGTGTTGCCATTGCCGCAGCAGGTATGATGGCTACAACAGCCATGCAATTGGCGATCGATGCGTTCGGCCCTATTGCAGACAATGCCGGCGGTATCGCAGAGATGAGCGAACTTCCAAAAGAGGTTAGGGAGAAAACGGATGTGCTGGATGCAGTAGGTAATACAACTGCAGCCACCGGAAAAGGATTCGCTATTGCTTCTGCGGCACTGACTGCCCTAGCATTGTTTGCCGCTTACGTTGGTGTAGTCAATCACAATGGTTATGCAATGTCAGGCATCGATATTTATAAAGCAGACGTCCTCGCATCCCTGTTTGTGGGCGCGATGATACCATTCATATTCTCATCATTGGCGATCCAGGCTGTGGGAAAAGCTGCCATGGCGATGGTAGAAGAGGTTCGCCGCCAGTTCCGGGAGATCCCGGGTATCATGGAAGGGAAAGCAAAACCTGAATATGAAAAATGCGTTGCCATCTCCACTGATGCCTCTATCAGGAAGATGATTGCACCGGGAGCGATTGCCATTGTTTCCCCTATCATTATCGGTTTCATCCTTGGCCCAGAAGCCTTAGGTGGATTCCTCGCTGGCGCGACTGTCAGTGGAGTATTGATGGGTATGTTCCAGAACAATGCAGGTGGAGCATGGGATAATGCTAAGAAATCATTTGAAAAAGGAGTAGAGATCAATGGGCAGGTATATAAGAAAGGTAGTGAGCCGCACAAGGCAGCCGTTACCGGCGATACTGTGGGCGATCCGTTTAAGGATACATCTGGACCTTCAATGAATATTTTGATTAAATTGATGTCAATCGTTTCCCTGGTGCTGGCCCCAACGCTTGCTGCTTTCCATAGCAATTCCGCCAGTCATGCAGAGGTAAAGAAGAAAGAAATTTCAGTACCGGTGGCCCCAGTGGCAGCTCCCGCGGCGACCACGGTACACTTAAAATAGTTGAAGAACTTAATCAGAACCATTATCATTAAGCCCTCCTGTTTCTACAGGGGGGCTTACTTTTTTGATAAAAAATAAGTTTCTGGGAAACTAAGGAGAAACGATAAAATCCGCATGCAGTAACCCTTAAAATTCCAGATTTCCCGCCTCGTCATTAAAAGAAGGGGTTTTATTGTTGTAGCTTTCCTCCTGCCCCGCCCAAAACCACCAGGGGCGCACGATTGAGGACCCTCCTGATGACCGAACAATATTCAAAATACAATCCCACTCCGTGGCTTTTGTGGAAACCCTGGTTTACAGGTTTAATGGTCTTTGTCCTGTTAGCTAGTATTTCCTTTTACATCATCAAGCTAAGGTATAGTGCGCTTGTACAGGAAGAGAAACAGGTAGCTACAAATATGGCCGAGTCCGCGAGAAGCCGGTTGCAGCAATCCTTGCAATACAGCCTCTCTGCCACGCAGGCGCTCACACTTACTATAGACCAGGATGGCCACGTTCATCATTTCGATTCCATCGCCGCATATATATTGAACAGCAATAAATATATGGACGCTCTCCAATTAGTTCCTGGCGGCGTCATTAGACATATCTATCCCATCGCAGGTCATGAAGCTGCACTGGGCTATGATATCCTGTCAGATAGTTCACGTAACAAGGAGGCTTTCAAGGCAATTAAGAAAAAGGAATTATTCTTCGCCGGCCCCCTTCCCCTTCGCCAGGGCGGCATGGCAGTGGTTGGACGTTTACCAGTATATCGTAAGAACCGTTTCTGGGGATTCTCTGCGGTGATCGTGCGGCTTCCTACACTGTTGCAGGCAGCTGGCATCGATACGTCGGGCCAGAGTGGTTATTATTTCCAATTGTCGAAGGTAAATCCAGATACAAACATAGAAGAGTACTTCCTGCCCGAACGCGGCAATTCCATTCGCCAGCAAGATATCTCTGTTGCCGTACCTAATGGAGAATGGAAATTATCGATCACACCGGTTAATGATTCAAAGACATTTAGTGGAATTTTTCCAATCAGCATATTCGCGCTCATTCTTTCGTTGACAGGATCAGTGTTTGCAGTTTATTTGACTAGGACTCCCGCAAGGTTAAAGAGGCTAGTCAAACGAAAGACAGCAGAACTTGCTTTGGATATCAGCGAACGAAAGAAAGTCGAAGACGAATTATTGAAATCCCGTGAAGACCTTCGACAGCTGAGTAATCACATTGAAAATATCAGGGAAGAAGAACGTCTGCATATCTCCCGCGAGATACATGATGAATTAGGGCAGCAACTAACCGTTTTGAAAATGGATGTCTCGCGGCTTGAGAAGAAACTCGAGGACGCCGGCGATCTTGTCTCCGATGAAATAAGCAGGATTATCCGCGCGATCAACCAGATGGTGGTGACGGTTAGAAAGATATCTTCCGAATTACGCCCTGGACTCCTCGATGACCTCGGACTGGTAGCCGCCCTGGAATGGTACGCACACGATTTTGGCAAACACTCGGCCATCAAGACGAGCTTCATGACTAACCTTGGTGACGACAAATTTTCAAAGCAACTCAACATTGGACTCTTCCGGATCTTCCAGGAGTCACTTACTAACGTGGCCAGGCATTCGCAGGCAACCAGGGTTGATGTATCCTTTATGCGACATGGGCAGTACGTGCTGTTGCTGATCGAAGACAACGGCAAGGGATTCAGCCCCGCAATAGTCAATAGCAAGAAAACATTAGGCATCCTGGGCATGCAGGAACGCGCGATCATGATGGGCGGCACCTACAAGATCGACAGCAGTCCTGACAGAGGCGCCATCATCGAAGTCGCAGTTCCCCTCCTTATTTCTACCCCGGTCGCGGAGCCTATTTCCCAGTTGTAACTTTTTTTGTTACTGGCCGTCACATAGTTAACCAGTGTTAAAAAAAATTAAATTAGGTTGCAGATAGTACGTCATACGAAAATAGTCGTATATTCGATCGTAAATCATAAATGAATATGTCAAACACAAAAACCATTAAGCCTACAGAAAGTGAGCTGGAAATCTTACAGACACTTTGGGCTAAGGGATTGGCAACTGTCAGGGAAGTCCATGAAGAGCTTGCCCGCAGCAAGGATGTCGGCTATACCACCACGTTGAAGCTGATGCAGATCATGCATGAAAAAGGACTGGTAAAAAGAGATGACTCGATGAGGACACACATCTACCAGGCTGCCGTGAATAAGGAGAAGACCCAAAGGCATCTTCTAGGCAAAATGATTGACAATCTCTTCGGAGGATCCCCTACCCAACTCGTGATCCAGGCGCTTGGCGAACAACATAAAGCCAGTCCAGAGGAGATCGAGAAGATCCAGGCATTATTGAATAATCTGAAAAATCAGTAACAATGATTTCGGGCCAATCTAACTTTCTGCAAGCATTAGGCTGGGCGGTGCTCAATAGCCTGTGGCAAATGGCATTCCTCTGGGTGCTCTTCCAAATAATCACCGGCATTTTCAGGAAAGTCTCGTCCTCACAAAAAAGCGCCATGGCTAGTAGCCTGGTAATAGTTGGATTCTCCTGGTTCGTGTATACACTCTTTTCCCTGATGACGGCAGGTTCTGCCGATAACGGCGCCATCAGCGGAGTTGTTATCGGTGCAGGAAGCAATGACCAGTTAAACAACTGGCTCAACACTATGTTACCTATCGCCTCTCTCGTTTATCTTATATTATTAGTCCTCCCCGTTTTTTATTTCACCCGCAATTATCGTTATGTCCAGGCCATCAGAAAGTATGAACTCTCGAAGGTCGATGTAGAATGGAGGATATTCGTAAAGAACATGGCTGCGCGGATGGGAATCAAAAAACCAGTCCATGTTTGGTTGTCTGGAATCGTCACATCCCCAGTTACCATTGGCTATATCAAGCCCGTCATCCTGCTGCCCCTGGCTGCAATAAATCATTTAACTACCCAGCAGATGGAAGCCATCCTGCTGCACGAGTTATCGCATATCAGGCGCTTCGATTACCTAATGAATCTAATCATCCGTTTCATCCAGGCGGTACTATATTTCAATCCGTTTGTGAAGGCGCTCGTTAAGATCGTAGAAAGAGAAAGGGAAAAAAGCTGCGATGAAATGGTCATCCAGTTTCAATACGATCCTTATGGATACGCGTCCGCGCTCCTTACACTCGAGAAAGCCAACCATCTTCCTAAGCCCCTCGCGGTCGCCGCTTCTGGCCGGAAACATGATCTTCTTCACCGCATCGAATGCGTACTGGGAGTACAAAAGAAGCAGGTGATCACTTTTAATAAATTAGCTGGACTTTTCGCAGGATTGCTCTGCTTCATTGCATTCAACGCATTACTGATCCTTAGCAAACCCAGCAAAACTGAAGAGTCGATCGCATCGTTGACGCATCTCTCCTCCCCTTTCTATTTCTTTACTGAAAACGATAAGTCGCCTTCGGTTTATCCCGTGGCAACTGAAATACCCACGCAGACAATTGTGAACACGGCAAAACCAGTAAGCGAAGAACCCCTGGCGAAATTCAGTCCAACACAGGGCGCAACGGAGGTTGAACACCCAGCCGTGGCTTACCAGTTCGCCAATACGGATGTCCCACAATTTATAAATGTCGCCTATACAGAACTTGCCGCCTTACGTCCTTTGAAAGACTACCAGGAGGCACAGGTGCATGACGCATTACAGGCATCACGTAAGGTTCTCGAGGAAACACAATGGAAAGCGGTAGAAAATAAGCTTGCGGATGTAGCCAGCACGTATGAGAAATCCGTTCTTAAAGATGCCTACGAAAAAGAAATGAAGAAAGTCGACTGGAACAAGATGGAGGCTAAACTTCGCCAGGCATATGACAGGATCGAATGGTCCAAAGTGAACGAGGAACTAAACAAAGCAATTACAGAAATCAAGATAGATAGCCTGCAGCAGGCATACACAATAGCAATGAGCGATCTCACTACATTGCAGCAACAACTTTGCGAAAACAACCTAACCTGTATTCCTGATACAGATATAAGTCTGGAGAGTGTTGAACAAAACAAAAGAAGTGTTCAAAAAGCGATCAATACACTTATCAAGGTGAAGGCGAAGAAAATCGTTCATCTGTAGTGAGTGGTCAAGGGTCAGCGGTGAGTTGTGAGTGGCCTCCGTAATTCGATGTCACCTTAAAAGCTGGTCATTACTAATTGTTAGTTCAAAAATCAGACACCACTCACTATTCACAACTCACTATTCACAACTCAATATTCACCGCCGCTCCTACCAAACATTCCGCGGGCAGGTATCCCCATATCGATTACCAAGAAGAAATCCTACTATTAGTTCGTGCGTACCGCGGCTGTAAGTCCGCAGGTCTGTCTTTGTGAAGTCATAAGAATATCCGACGTTGAAAGTATTACCTACATTTAGTCCGACCATTGCGGCATATCCATCAAACTGGCGGTAAGTACCTCCTACCCACAAGAGATCACGATACTGCAATTTCACATTACCCTCTACCTGGTAGTCGTTCTTAAACGCACCGCTAATATATTTGACCATAATAGAAGGCACCGCGTTGATGTCTTCATTGATCATGAAACGATAACCGGCTGTAAGAAAAACGTGGGGCACCAGCTTTCCTTTTATTTTAAACGTGGCATCATCAGCAAAAGCCAGCTTCTGTGGAATGATCTGCTGACCTGAGAGACCAATGAAGTAATCGGAAGAATAGAGCCAAAGTCCAACTCCAAGGTCTGGACGTAGTTTACGAAGTTCGCCGGTTGTATTCGCGATAGAAGGATCTGAAGGCGTATTTCCAAAGAAGGCTTTGCCATCGGCATTCAATCCCACTACAGTTACTCCAGCCGAGAAACCGGCAGCAAGATTCGTTCGTGCATTCAGGCCAAGGTGGTACGCGTAGGTGGCGTAAGTTGTAAACCTGTTGAAGTTACCGGTCTTATCATTCAGCACGGTCAACCCAACCCCGTGGTGAGGCTCCGAAGCCGTATATGATTCCCAGTAGGAATTACCTCTCGGGTTCTCGCCAGGAATTCCAAAAGAAGTGGAACTCGTCTTGTAGTCCTTCTTCCCTATTGGGCCATGCGCTGTAAAATAAATTGTCCTGGGTGCGCCATTCAATCCCACCCACTGATCCCGAACGCTCACCTTTACATCGGTGTAGTTCTCGATACCCGACAACGCGGGATTGAGTATATAGTTGTTGAGGATATACTGTGTATAATGCGATCGCTGTTGCCCGGTTACGACCTGGGCTAAGCACACACTCGCCACAATCAGCAAATTCCTTTTCATCCCTTACTTGTTTTTATGGTGGCCGGATCTATGTTACCGGATGATGTCTACGAAACCAGTCATCGGTTTCCTGCCATTCTTCGGATCGATAATATAATAATAGGTTCCAATCGGCGCATCCTTGCCATTGATCCTTCCATCCCATGGAGTGTAATTCACGAACCGTTGTATGAGTTGACCGTAACGATTATACAACTGGATCACACAACCGGGGTAGCTATCGAGGTGTTCGATCACCCATTTATCGTTAATATTATCTCCATTGGGGCTAAAGATATTCGGGATCACAAGCGACTTGAGCAATGTCACCAAAACCTCGTCGTCATCAGTACAACCCTTATCGGAAGTCACCGTGAGTGTATACGTGAAGTCAGTCGGTGGAGACGCCTGCACATTCGGAATCGTCGGATCATTTAACCACGTACCAGGCGACCAGCTATAGGTAACTGGTATGTTGGCAATGAGTGAAGGCGTCAATGTAATGAAGCCGCCTTCCAAAACAAACTTATCAGGTCCCGCATTCGCCACTGGCGTTGGATCAACGATGAAGGCTTGTGTAGCTGTACTTATACAACCGTTGTTAGCCACATAAGTATAAGTAACCGGATGCTGACCGGCACCTGCCAGCTGTGGATCGAATAGGCCCGTCGGGGTGACGCCTGTACCTGCGAACGTGCCTGTACCCGGGAGAATATTCGTAAGCAATGCCTGTGTCACCTGGAAGGGTGGCACATTGCTACAAACCGGCAAAATTGACCCGAAGGCAAGCTGCGGCGTCGCAAGCATTGTGATATCCCTCGTGAATGAACTGACACAGGTTATCCCCGACCATACCTCATATCTTACAGTATAGCTCCTTGTTGCCGGCGTTCCGAATTCAGGATAGGTGTGCGTATAAGTCTCACCCGGTAAAGGGTCGTTATCGGTCGTCCTATTAGTCAGGTCAGCGCCATCCCAATATATCTCCACACGAATTATATTACCTGCATCGATAGTTGAACCATCCTTAATGGTAATACTCTTGTTTGAACAAAGTGGATCAATGTTCTCAACGGTGAAGCGTGGAGTGAGCAGCGCGCCATTTACGGACACGGGATTTCTTACTGTATCGCGACATCCGGCAGCATTGATGGCAACCAGTTGTGCAGTGTAATTTCCAGGTAAGGTATAATGATGCGTTGGATGCTGAAGCGTAGAGGTATTCGGATTGCCGGCGTTAGCATTGGCGTCACCGAAGTTCCACTCCCATGCTGTCGCAGTGCCATACGAAGTGTCCGTGAAAGGCGCGAGGTTGTCACCGACGCAAATTTCAGGAGCAATGAACCCAGCCTTTGGTACCGGGTTGATTGTAATACTTCTCGGCAATACCGCACTCACACAACCTTTGTCGGTCTCTACCTGTAACGTCACGTTATAGCTATTGACCACAGGGTAAGTATGAACAAAAGGATTTCCGTTAGTCAATACAGCGTTGGTAGCATCGCCGAATGTCCATGTCCACTTGGTGATGGTTCCAGCGTTTGGCGTGGAAGCATTTGAGAAAGTGACGCCCTGGCCCACGCAAGCGGGATTAGAAATATTGAAGCCGGCTACTGGCAATGCATTCACTACTACAGTATGACTGGCCACATTGGCAGGAGTTACAGATTGACAACCAACGGCAGATGTCACGCGCAAGGTGACTGTATAAGTACCGGCAGTAGCATATGTCTTGGATGGATTCTGGACAGTAGATAAAGGTGATCCATCGCCAAAGTCCCACTGCCATTGATTCACCGAGCTTCCAGCAGCAGTGCTTTGATCAGTGAAATTGATCGCGCTTCCAATACAGACTTCCGGTGGAGCGCTGATGATTGCCTTCGGTTCCGCAAAAATTGTAGTAAGATTCTGATTTAAAGTTGTCGCACATCCATTGTTGGATGTTACCGTAAGCGCAACCGGGAATGGCCCAGCCGTTGTATAATTATGTATCGGGTTCTGCCCTACCCCTGCTGGACTGCCATCTCCAAAGTTCCATAAATAAGTAAACTGGCTTTCCGTTCCATCACTAATTGTTGAAGTACTATTGAACTGTGCGGCTCCTGCGGGCAGACAAACGCTTGGTAGATTAAATGCTACAACCGGGTTCGGTCTTACTGTGATTGGAGTGCTCGTCACAAGGCTAAGACAACCCGAAGCGGATTCAACCTGGAGTGTGACCGTATAAGGTCCTGCGTTTGCGTACGTGTGAGTCTGATCGGCATTGGTAGTTGCATTAACTACGGGTGATCCATCGCCGAAATCCCACTTCCATTTTGTGATCGAACCGGTAAGAACAGTAGAATTATCCTTGAAAGTGATTGTCTTTCCTGCACAGTAAGGTGACTGTGGAGTGAACTGAGCAAGAGGAGGATCGTTAAGGACAACCGTTCGCGGAAAGGTATCGGAAGCACAACCCATATCGGTCATCACAGAATAATTCACGGTATAAGTTCCGGGGGCGGCATACGTATGTGTTGTTGGCACCACCGTTGCGTTAGTGTTGTCGCCAAAATCCCAATACCAACTCGTGATATCCCGGCCACTCGTATTTGTAGAATTATCAGTAAAATTCACTGGGCTCGATACGCAACCATTGGTCACGAAATTAAAACCTGCGGTTGGTGGATCGAATACCTTGAATTCGATTTCAATCTCCTGAATACCGTTACAACCATCGGCAGTAGGATTCTGTGCTACGATGCGAATCGGGTAAGCCCCTGCCGTAGGAACCGTATAAGTGCCGGGCAAGTTGTATTTATATAAGGTTCGCCCATTTACGACACTTGAAGAATTGAAGACGGGATTGTTGATTGTGACATCCGGAAAGAGGCCATTGAACTCCCAGACGATCTGTGTGGGCTGGTAGGGAAATGTCATAGAGAGAGACGACGCAATTCCTGTACAAGCCCCGGCGAAATTCACCGATGCGTTCTGGTTGGCGACGGTCACGAACTGGTAGAGGTCCTTCACATTCGCTCCCGCCGAGTATCCATATGATTCGGCATTGGCATAACCATAGGCTATCGCATTGAAACCAGAATCTGCGGAAAGTGTGTGGTAGCCCTGGCTGACATTATTCATATACAAATAAGAATACCCGGGATCGTTGGGATGCACTACCCATGAGCTCGCCGGCACAGGATTACCATCCAGCCTGAATGAAGATGTTCCAGTACCACCGTTTCTCATGATGGCGTGGATATGGTGCTGGTGCGGATACTGCGCACTCGATCCGGCCACCAGGTTAGAACTGACAAGTGTCACACTGTCGATGTTCTGTTCCACCGGGTTCAGCATGATCATATCAGGATCGTAAGGATTGAAATTCGAATTCTGATCGCATCCCTGCGTGGTGAAGAACTGTGCCACTGAGATGGGCAGATCGGATTCAATCACGTTAGGACGGTTATTAAAGAACTGGTAATAATTATTGGTAAAAGAAGTTGCTGGAATAGGACTGCCGTTGACCGACACGTTTGCCGCTGGATCGCTGCGGGATATCCTGTAATAGTTATTAGGATTGTTTAGACTAGGTACGGTGATGTATTTCTTCCCCCACGTGCCTGTCGGGTATAGCTGCTGGTAGAGATTATCCGAGCTATTATTGGCGCAGCCCGTCGCGGGAATCCTGATCTTGCCACTACCTGAGAACACGGCAATCTTCTTACATCCGCCAGTGCCGGAGGCGACGGACCTGATCTTCGAACCGGTTAAGTCCTCGCCGTTGAATCCACCTGTTGCCCCAAGAACCTGATAGATCTGTCCTTTATTAAGGTTGACGGTGTAGGTTGTATTGGCCAGCCAGCCATTCTTGGTATTGGCGGTCGGAGTAATTTCTACTGCAGTATTATCCTCTACTGCGATGATGGTGATGAAGGAATTCGAGTTGTTCTCATTGGAAACCTGCGTGAAATTCATGGAATAATACTCCTTACCCAGCACATTGGTAGGCAGACAAAGGGTTGCGCCACTCGCAGCGCTCCTGGTAATATATGAGTAGACGACGATGGGCTTCGGAGCCGAGACGCGAATAGTCCGGTTGGTGAAGAGTCCTTCGTTGTTGATGAAATAGGCGTTGGAAATATTGATCGGGACTACCTGGCCGGCCGCAAGATTGCCAGTCGTGATAGTGGTGAGTCCATAGATCTCTACGGTGTACGTAGTGGCCACGTCGGAGGTGATGTATAAGGTCATCTCAGGAGCCCCGCCGCCGAGCATGCCGACGTGGTAACTATAAGCCAGCCAAAACTCCTTTCCCTTATTTGAAAAGTCCTGGGTATGGGCCCGATTCCCCACTAATAGAAGTAGTATCAGGGTACTTGCAAAGCATAACTTTCTCATTGAGTGCAGCGCCAGTTTTAGGCGTGACGAATTTACTGAATTAGCTCCATGAAAATGCAGGGTCCGGGCAATCGATTGCTTCATACTGATGATTGGTCTTCACAAGGCTACCGGGGTGGGAGGATCTAAGGAAATTCGCCCAACACTGAGGGGCGACACATCTAGTTATAAAAGTATATTTTTTACCGTGTAAAATGAAATATAGGATGACTCCATTCAATAAAATAAAAATCAACGAATAAGACCGCTTCTGGAGAAAATCAATCGATTCTTCCCAAATCGTGCATTTTGAAGATTCTTGAGGCATGAAAAAAGTGTATTTAAATTTTAAATAAACCATATATACCATTGATAATCTTTGTTATATACAATTTTAGTAATTTTAGAATATTAGTATCCCCTGCTGCTCCAACTTTCAGCTTGAAAACTAACGTCTTTAGTCAAGAAATTTGATTGATTTTTACACCTCGAACTTCGGGGATTAAAAATTTGTCGCCTCTCGCCCTCCTGTGATGACCGGTTAATTTTGTTCACAAGTTTTCCGCCAACCCCGACATCCCGAGCCAACGGCCTTAATACAGAAACGGTACGGGCAATCTGATCCAGCATCTGGTTGCTTCGCTCGCAATGACGATCTGGTTGCTTCGCTCGCAATGACGATCCAGTCCTACATTCGCATCATGCAAAACACTCTACTCATCGTCATAGCCTGTCTCCTTTTCGCCGCATGCCGGAAATTGAAGGCGCCAGAATTCAAGGCAATCAGCAATGTGCAGGTAAATAAAATTTCGCTTGGTAAGTCGACGATGCGGTTTGATATGACCTATTACAACCCGAATAATACAGGCGCTACATTAAGAAAAGCGGATGGAGAAGCGTGGATGGACAGCACCTACCTGGGGCCTTTTCGGGTCGACAGCGTCGTGAATATACCGGCCTTAGCGGAGTTCATTGTTCCGGTAAATTTGGAGATAGAAATGAAACAACTTTTAAAGCATTCGCTATCGGCCTTTCTGAATGAGGAGCCACTGTTCACGATAAAAGGAACGGCGATTGTATCCAAGGGTGGCTTCTCGAAGAAAATACCACTCCGGTATGAAGGCAGGCAGAACCTGCAGGCCTTATTCAAGTAAAACTCAAAGAAAGATAGAGTGATTGTTTATTGAGCAGGCTGTGGTACGACCTCCGGCCTGGGTTTGGGATGTCCTCCCCCATCTTCCGCCTTCTTACACGTCTTTGGCAAACGCTTATAAGATTCTTCGTTAGCGGGCACATCATCCGCGTCATAGCCGGCATTGGCGATAGCGGTCTTTATCTGCTCTATGTCGGTGCGGTCAGTCAGGTATTTCACCTGGATCTGTCCCTTCCGGAAGTTGATATTGAGATATTGTACGCCATCGTAGCGGTCTAGATAGGTCGTCAGTCGCTTCTTGCTCTCTTCACAGTGGTCATTAGGCGTCTTGATGGTAGCGGGCTGCAATGCCTTGGTCTGGGAAAACGAGGCCGTAGTGAAGGCGGTAACGGCAATAAGAGTGATAAGGAGTCTTTTCATACGGTGATTTCGATGACCAAATTACAAAACTCCCTTCCAATTGGAAGGGTCCTCCCGCCATTTTAACAAAATTTCCTGCTCTCCCCCTGAAACAGTGCCCTTCTCAACGGCCAGGTCCAATAAAGAGGGATAATCAGTCAACGGGTAGTAAGTGACTCCCGCCTTACTGAACGCATCCTCGGCGGCCTTGAAACCATATGTGAAGATCGAAACCATGCCTATCACCGCGATTTCTGCCTTCTTCAGTACATCCACCACTTCCAGACTACTCTTACCTGTCGACACAAGGTCTTCTATCACCACGGTCTTCTGTCCCTTCTCGAAGTATCCCTCCACCTGGTTACCCAGGCCATGCTCTTTCGGCTTGGGTCTAACGTAGATGTATGGAAGCTTCAACTGGTCGGCGACCATCGCACCCCATGCGATTCCTGCCGTCGCTACTCCAGCCAATAACTGTGCATCGCCAAACTTTTCGAATACCAGGTTGCACAATTCCGACTTGATATGATCCCTCACATAGGGAAACGAAAGTATCCTCCTATTATCGCAATAGATGGGACTCTTCCACCCGCTTGCCCATGTGTAGGGCTGCTTGATGTTTAGTTTGACGGCGTTTACCTGGAGTAGCTTTTCTGCGATGAGTTTTTTGGACATGGGGCGAAGGTAAGCTTCAGCGTTTAACGTTTAAGGGTTTAACGTTCTAAAATTCGATAAGGTATTTTGGCCTATCATTACTCAATAGTTCGAACAAAAGATTAACTATCCCATCAAACCTCTTCGACCTAAAGAACGTTAAACGTTAAACATTAAACTCCGAATCCATACCTTAGTGCCATGCACATCAAGATTTTTTTCGGAGCAAAACCCCTCTTCCTCTGCTCCTCCATCGACCCTGTCGTAGAGCCTTTCGTTCACCACGATGATGCAGTGTTTATCGATGAACTGGATGCGCATACTATCAAGACGATCATTCACGAGATGGAACAACCACAGGTTAAAGCCGGTGTGTTTCTTCATACTGACCTTGACGAATTGAAGAAGGCATTGTTCAAAAAATTTACTTTGATAAAGGCGGGGGGCGGACTGGTACAGAATGAAGATGGCGATGTACTGCTTATCTTTCGAAGAGGGAAATGGGATCTACCAAAAGGTAAACTCGATAAAGGGGAGAAACTCGAAGACTGTGCTGTGAGGGAAGTGCAGGAAGAAACGGGTCTCCATGATGTCGAACTTAAATCACCGCTATTGATCACTTGGCATACTTACCACGAAGGATCCAGGCACATTTTAAAAGAATCGCATTGGTATACGATGAAAGCGAGTAGTAAAGAGAAACTCATTCCTCAAACGGAAGAAGACATTGTGGAAATAAAATGGGTGAAGAAGAATGGTCTCAAACCTTACCTCGACAACGCCTTCCCTTCCGTAGTGGACGTATTAAAGGCTGGTCTGCCTGAATGAATCTTTCCTCGGAATGACTGCTACCGTGAGCCGGCTCACGCAGACGAGCTTATCGAGCTCATCATGTATTCGGATATCCCACACATGCGTATTCGCACCAAGGTGTAGAGGCAATGCCTTTCCAGTCACCAATCCTCCACGTGCACTGCGTACATGGTTTGCATTTATCTCTAATCCCACACACACGAACTTCGTATGATCGACGACCATCGCCGACGCCACGCTCCCAATCGTCTCCGCCAGCACGCAAGAGGCTCCGCCATGGAGAAGACCATACGGCTGCTTCGTCCGATGATCCACCGGCATACTTGCCTTCAGATAATCTTCACCTACTTCCGTCCATTCGATACCGATGTATTCAGCCATGGTATCCTTTCCCAAGGGCTTGATATCCTCAAGGGACAATTGCTTTTTGAACCAGATTGGCATATGAACTATTTTTTTAGCGATTGATAAACCTCTGCAGGTAGGAATGGGCTGGCATTTCCACCATTGCGAATGATATCTCTGACGATCGTAGAAGCCACCGATGTATATTTCGGTTCGCCGGTGAGGAAGATCGTCTCTATTGACTTGTCGAGTGTCCGGTTGGCATCGGCAATGGTCTTCTCGTATTCGAAGTCGCTCACGTAGCGAATTCCACGGAGAATAAACCTCGCTCCGATGAGCTTGCAGTATTCGATCGTAAGACCCTCATAGACTGCTCCCTCAACCTTCGGTTGATTCTTGTAGATTTCCTGTATCCATTGCAGCCGTTGCTCTGCGGAAAACATCGGCGTCTTAGTGGAATTGAGACCTACACCTACGACCACCTTATCGAAGAGAGGGATCGACCTGTCGATTATATCGACATGACCAAGCGTGATAGGGTCGAAGGTGCCAGGGAAAAGACAGATACGCATAGCAAAAGCGATTAGTTAATTATTTCTGTTCGATAATAGATACAATACTGCCATCCTTACGGCCACGCCATTTTCTACCTGTTGTAATATGATGGATTGTTTGCTGTCCGCAACATCGCTATCCAATTCCACTCCCCTGTTGATTGGTCCAGGATGCATGATCACGATTTCCTTATGAAGTCCGTCGAGGAGCTTCCGGCTGATGCCATAACTTAAATTATACTCCCGTAGCGAGGAGAACAACACCTGGTTTTGCCTTTCGAGTTGTATACGCAACACGTTAGCCACATCGCACCATTCGAGTGTCTCGCGCAGGTTATAATTCACGTTTACGCCGAGAGCCTCGCTGATATATTTAGGAATGAGTGTGGGTGGCCCACAGACAGTGACCTCCGCTCCCATTTTCTTGAGAAGATAGATATTACTCTGCGCTACGCGACTATGCATGATGTCGCCGATGATGGCCACCTTCGAACCTTCAAGCTTGCCGGTCTTCTCCTGGATAGAGAAGGCGTCTAGGAGCGCCTGCGTAGGATGCTCGTTGATGCCGTCACCTGCGTTGATGATGGCAGCGGGTATATGCTTGGAAAGAAAGTGGGGGGCTCCGCTTGCACTATGGCGCATGACAACCATATCCACTTTCATGGAGAGAATGTTGTTGACGGTGTCGAGGAGGGTTTCTCCTTTTGAAACCGATGACGCGGCGGCGGTAAAGTTGATTGAGTCGGCACTCAATCGCTTCTCGGCAAGCTCGAAGGATATCCGTGTACGGGTGGAATTCTCGAAGAAAAGGTTGACGATCGTCACATCGCGAAGCGACGGTACTTTCTTGACGGGTCTCTGTAAAACTTCTTTGAATTGCCCTGCGGTCTGCAGAAAAAGCGAGATATCTTCCTTATTGAGGTCTCTGATACCGAGAAGATGTTTGGTAGAAAGGCTCATTAAAAGGCGAAGTTAGGGTTTTGGGAGGTAAGTTGATTGGGTTGATTAGGTTGAGTGGGTTGATTAAGTTGGGGTAGTGGTTTTGGCAAACGTCTTAATCAACCTAATCAACCCACTCAACCTAATCAACCCAATCAACTTAATCACCCACACGGAGGCTTTCAAAAAAAGATCCGCCACCTCTCGGCAGCGGATCAAGGAGAATGGTCTTTCCTTCGGCCTAACTATTGTTTAATGAATTTGCCTACTGCCGCTTCCGCATCTGCGCCGGAGACCAGTTTTACCAGGTAGCTTCCTTTGGCCAGGTTGGCGGTTTCAACAGTGATAACATTCGATCCTATTTCGACATTCACCTTTTGTTGTTTTACAATCCTACCCATCACATCCATGATCACGAGACCGATATCTTCGCGTTTTGGCGCATCGATCACGAGGCTTATTTGTGTAGTGGCCGGGTTGGGGAAAACTCCGCTGATGGCGATAGTAAATGGTTTCTCACCATTTATCAAAACAAACTTGCTCAACTTGCCCCTGCCGTCAATGTCTTTTTGATTGAGGCGATAATAACTCTTCCTCGTCGTGGCTGGGCTATTATCTTCAAATGTATAATTCAACTCACCATTGCTATAGCCACCAGGAGCGAGTGTGTTTACGAAACCAATATTCGAATAATTGACGCCGTCAGTTGAACGTTGTACTTCGAAACCTACATTTTGCTGTTCGTTCGTCGTTGTCCATTTCAGAATGTTCTTGACTCCTGATTT
>JACMKU010000189.1 GCA_014379965.1 Chitinophagaceae bacterium | reverse complement strand
GATTAAGTAAAGGAGATAACAATGAACGTAACTTTCAATCGAGATGTATTGACTGGTAAATGGAAAGAGATACGCGGCAGGGCAAAACAAACATGGGGAAAACTGACTGACGATGAACTTGACCGCATCAGCGGCCGCTTTGATGAACTGACTGGTCTGTTGCAACAGCGTTACGGCTATAGCAAAGAGCAGGCTGAAAATGAAGTCACCCACTTCATCGAACAGATGAATCCCAGGTAAACAGACTTCACTATTGTGCCTCGCACTTGAAACGGTGCGAGGCATTTGTTTTTTATTCCTTAGCGGGTCCAATACCCCGCCGCTCTGCGGCGTGATAGTATTGTGGCATGAGTCACCTGATCCGAAAAAGTCATAATGTGTCGATCCTGGTCTATCATTTTGTATGTCCAGCGAAATATCGAAGGGCTGTGATCGATGAAAAAGTGGACCAGATCTTGAAAGAAGTGTGTTTGGAAATTGCACAGCGTTATCAAGTTGAATTTCTCGAAATTGGAACGGATAAAGATCATGTGCATTTTCTCATTCAGTCGGTACCAACCTATAGTCCTACAAAAATCATCACGATGATCAAAAGCCTCACGGCACGAGAGGTTTTTGCTCGAGTGCCATCCGTCAAGAAACAATTGTGGGGTGGCGAATTTTGGACCGATGGCTATTATGTTGGCACCGTTGGGCAACATGTGACAGAAGAGGTGATTCGGCAATATGTCAAGAATCAAGGTCAGGAGACCGAGTATAAACAACTCCATGTCCAGCAGCTCAAGCTATTTTAGCGGACCGATACCCCGTCCGCTTGCGGCGGGGTAGTTTATTTAAATGCAGTGCCGTATTCGCATTTGCGTGAACAAATCGCCGAGCAAATAACATTTTATAAAATAGCTTGTAGCCCATCAATCGTATTCAATGCTCTTCGGGCCTCACCAGCGTCCTTTTTCTTTAGGATATTATAGACTCTTTTTGTATCTTGAGGTCGATTATGCCGGAAATAAACCCCAATAGCATAGGTTAAAATATAGGACGGCAAATCGGCGGTTCCTTCCCCATTCGTATAAACATCGAGTTGTTCCACACACTTATCCATCAAGTTGAGGTCTTGATAAATCAACGCAAGGTTGTAGTAGTAAATAAGATTGCTATTGTCCAATTCTATGACCTTCTTGGCGTTATTCAAGGCATTTTCGTGATCTCCGAACGAAGATTGAAGAACGGATATATCATTAATTAGTATTGCCTTTTCCATGACCGATACTTTATCATCGGCAATAAATACCTGTAAACTAGGGTTGATGAGATCATAACATTCCTTGCCTTTGCCTTGGTCCAAGTAGGCTCTTCGAATGAGGTACGTAAAACCTACCCAGGTCCTCAAGTCTAATTTTGAGGCTGAAATGGTTAATACTTTGTTTAGTATTTCAAATGCATCCTTATCTCCAGCCTCGGCGAGCCTTGCCGAAGCAATAACAAGATCAATGGGATCCAAATTCAGTTCATGCATCCTCAATAGTGCCTCCCTTGCTCCATTCGCGTCCCCCTTTTCAAATGCTTTGATAAAGTACTCAATAGGTCGAAGTTGTAATTTGATCTTTTCCGAAGGGTCGGCGTCTTCGTTGGTAGAACTAAGGGATTTTTCATATGATATTGAGTTAAGTCTTCTTTCTATACGTTCCAATGTATCGGCAACAGAAGACAAAGACACACCAGATGATTTTGCCTGAAACCCGGAATTAATAATTTCTTCTACGAACTTCTGGATCACCACTGTTGATTCCCTGGTGGTTCTGGGACTGGATAAATCGTATTCGATCGTCCGAATGCTGGAAACGTCAAATGGAAGTTTATCCCCCTTCTTAATTAATTGAATAAATGGTTTTCCCGTCTCATGCCTTCTACCGCATTCATAGAAAACATTAGGATTACTGCCGGTAAGGTCGATAATGCAAAGGTCGGAATTCTGAACCAGTTGAATGATATCGGTTGTGATAGTAGATGGTTTAGGGATTTTGTCTGCCCTAATCACCTCAAAATTATAACGTTCCAGAGAAGGTGCTATGATCAATTCCAAAAGATCATCAGAATTTTTTCTAATCTCACTCCCTTCGTCACCGATAGGGCATATTAGAAAGCATGTCCGATTATTAGCCATGTTATTCTCCTTGAAATATTCCGCTTAACTGGTGATGATTGGACGGGTGACCTGATTATTACAAGATAATTGGATATGAATTGACTACAGTAGAGCAAATTTCTTTTT
>JACMKU010000188.1 GCA_014379965.1 Chitinophagaceae bacterium | reverse complement strand
CCCAATCCCGAGTTCTTCAAATCTATCTGGCGGAAAATTATGTTCCCAAAAGAAGCGATAGCGTAGATCGCCTGCAGCATTAATGTAAGCCGAGTAATTTACGTGGCCGTTGGCATCCAGGTCGGACCATCTGATTTCATAGGTCCTGGAGTATTCATTCATAAGATCTCTCCAAAATTTAAACGTCCTAGCTGGCGCGGACTAGATGATCTTGTCCAATTTATGTACGCTTTATTTTCATTTCCATAAAAGTATAGCAGACGTTGAGTCTGTAAATTGGGCAATATCCTGCAAGACAGTAACAGTTCGATTATGGTACAAAAGCAGCATGCAGACAAACGAATGGACGAAAATCTGGCATAATGCCCAACTCGATCTCCGGCTTTTGCAAGCTCATTATATTCAACACACATATCCGCGTCACAGTCACGATTATTATGTGATCTGCCTAATTGAGCGAGGCCGTCAGTCTTTTACACACAGAGGCACAAAACATCTCACTCCGCCGGGTGGGGTCATTTTGATCAATCCGGGAGCAGTTCACACGGGAGAAGCAGTTGATGAGCAAGGATTCGAGATGCGATCTCTGTACCCTACGACCTCACATATGCAGATGGCAGTTTTTGAGATGACAGGCCGTCATCGGGCGCTGCCGTTTTTTAACGATGTTCGAGTCGACAATCCTTGGGCAATGAATAGTATTTTGGCTCTACACAAAGCTATGTCGCAGGGAGCAAGTACACTGGAATGTGAATCACGCTTTATCCAGACCCTCGCTCAACTCATCAAACGTTATGCTGACATTGCTTTCACCGAGGGACAACTGCGTAAAGAGAAAAAAGCCATACAGCAGTCATGCCGTTATATTGACGAATGTTTTGCTCAGGGTGTCACTCTAAATGAATTAGCTCAACATGTCGCTCTCAGTCCCTACTATCTTCTGCGTGTTTTTCGCGCCGAGGTCGGTATGCCTCCGTATGCTTACCTGGAGAGCGTGCGTATTCGTCATGCACAACAACTCATCGAAACCGGCAAACCGCTGGCAGAGGTAGCGATCGAGGTTGGGTTTAGCAGCCAAAGCCATATGACGCGCCGTTTCAAGAAAATTATTGGTGTAACTCCGGGTCAATATGCTCAGCGAGTTGGGTCCTGACCAGGGGCATCATTATGACGACCAGTTTATTCTCATTAATATCATACGTCCTGATATCAAGCTTTACACCTGGTCCCAGTAATATTTCGAGTGCTTCGATGGCCGTACTTCATGGTTACAAAAATACGCTGAGATATCAGATGGGTCTGGCCACCGTGGTTTTCTTCCTGATGTTATTAAGTGGGTGGCTTTCCACGACGCTTTTGAATTTCTTTCCCGCCCTTGAACCAATCATGCGTTATGTGGGTGCAGGATATATTCTTTATCTCGCCTTTGGGATTCTGAAAGCCAGTTATACCTTCACTGAAAAAGATGTGAAACCATTAGGGTTTGTCCATGGACTTATGTTGCAGATACTAAACCCCAAATTAATCGTTTATGCGTTCACTTTGTTTTCTGCATTCCTGGCGCCAATCACGAAGAACATAGCGCTCCTGGTATTAGTAAGCGTGCTTTTAGCGGTAACATCGTTTTGCGCCACCTCTGTGTGGGCTTTATTTGGAGTGGCTATTAAGACCTACCTTCATAATCCTCGCTTGAAAGCAATCATCAATATCATTCTGGCGCTTTTACTGGTTTATACCGCATTGACACTGATTGGTGTCCTATAATGATGCGGGACTCTCTTTGGTCGCAACCCTTGCAAGCGCATTTCCTTTTGGGTTTATGATATATCCCCAAAGGTGACTGTAACATCGCTCCCGCAGCGGATTATCTCAGCATGGACAGTATAGTGATCATATAGGTACGTTATCAATCCCTTTCAGGGAAGAGTGCCGACCAGGAAAGTTCATCGCCTGCGAGCAGTCCCAACCCGGCCCGCGCGGGTTTTCCGCACGGTTGTGCATCAAATGCCTTGGCAACATCTTTCGCGGCAGGAGAGAAGTAGGCTATTATTTCACAGTGCAAGCGACCTTCTGATTCGGGTCGTGTGAATACAGCCATACTGAGCGGTTTTCCCGCAGCATCGAATAATCGCAGAAATACGTCCTCAATTTCGGCGGAAGGCGTGGCAGCCATCATCCCATCGCCGAGTTCTTTTGAATACCAGGTATCCATCCTAATTTTGTCTCTCTATAAGTATATAGGTTTTTTGTGGCATTATTTTCATACTCCACCTCGAATAGATTTCATGTACAAGTCTTCCACTTTTTTTCTTGCCCAGGGAGTTTGACGTAAAAACTTCAAGCTGGATTTGATACCGGGCTTATCGGTAAAGCATTTGATGGGGATACGGTTTCCCAGTTCATCCCAGCCATATTGCTTAACAAGATGATT
>JACMKU010000187.1 GCA_014379965.1 Chitinophagaceae bacterium | reverse complement strand
TGCAATCGTCTTACCTTTTTCGATGGTGAGGTTGATGTTGTCGAGGATTACGACATCGTCGTAGGCGAATCGCACATTCTTAAATTCTATCCTATCCTTAAATGTAGTTATCTGCTTTCCTTGCGGATTATCATCAACTGTACTCGCTGTGCTTAATACTTCTTCGATGCGATCGATGGCTGCGCTTCCCTTTTGCATGTTACTAAATGAAGTGGAGAGCGTCTTCACTGGATTGATGATATTATAAAACAATGCGAGGTAGGCGAGAAAAACCTCCGGGGCGAGTGCTATCTCTTTCTTTAGCACCAACTGGCCACCAAACCAGAGAATAGCGCAAAATATTACTACCCCCATGAATTCTGATAAAGGTGAAGCCATATCTCTCCGAAATCCGATCCTGTTCTTTGCATCAAGTAGTTCATTATTGATCGTAAGGAACCGGTTGCGTAACAAACGCTCTACGTTAAAGGCTTTGATCACCCTAAGTCCACTCAGCGTCTCGTCGAGCACCGAGACGGACTCGCCATGTTTTACTGCCACTTCACTCGATTGTTTTTTGAGAGAGCGAGTGATGCGGCCGATTACGAAACCAATCACAGGAATCGATAGCAGAATGAAGAATGTAAGCTGAGGGCTTATGTAGAATAACACGGCGAAGTTGATGAGGATAGTAAGCGGATCCCTTACCAGGCCTTCGAGCGTGCCTACAACGGAGCCTTCCACTTCTGCAACATCATTGGTGATCCGGCTGATCAGATCACCCTTTCTTTTTTCTGTGAAGTAACCAATAGGAAGATGCAGGATCTTGTTATATAATTCCGCGCGCAACGTTACAACTATCCGGTTCTTGATTGGGTTCAGCACATAGTATGAGAGGTAAAGGAAAAGATTCTTTAAAAAGATGGCTACCACTATGATGATGCAGAGAAGACCGAGCACGCCGAGTACGCCACCGAAAATGCCGGCGCTGTTCATCTGCCTGGTCATTAGTTCCTCGAGATAACGGAAGAGAGCGTTATTGTTGCCCTTCGCCAGACCCGTACTATCCTGCATGAAAATCAGGTTGAAGAACGGAGCAAGCATACCGAGCGAAACGACAGAAAAGATAATCGATAGAATAACAAAAAGAAAATAGAGAAGGATCTGCCCTTTGAAGTTGCCGAGATACCTAAAAATCCGTGAATATTTCTTCATTGAACCTTTATGAATGCTTAAACGGTGCAAAGTAACTAATTTTACCGCGTCTGCCGCTCCTGCAGCTGAATGAATGAAGGAGGGCGAATAAAATGAATTATTATGGAAGAAGGAAAGCGACAGAAGCAGATAGCAGGTCTCCTCAATGAAGAGATGAGTACAATATTTCAACGGCTTGGCCTCAATATGATCGACGGTGGCATGGTCTCTATCTCCAGTGTGAAGGTGACCCCCGATCTGCTGGAAGCTCGTTTCTATCTTAGCTTCTTCCAGGTTAAAGATGTCACGGCCGCTATCAAGAAGATCGATGAGCGTCACCACGAGATCAAGAAGGAACTGGCCTCGCGTGTCAGGCACCAGTTGCGAAGCATCCCTGTTCTGAAGTTCTTCCATGACGATACGCTTGACCAGGTGTTCAAGATGGAAGAATTATTCAAGCAGATAAACAAGGACAGCCCGGAAGACGATGCCGGTAAAAAGTCCTAAGCGGCACTCAATATTAAACCTTCAACTTGCATTTACTTTTTGCCTGGCGGTATTTCAAAGCGAAGAAATCGACTAATGCGATCAATGTCATCGCATGGATTAGCATAGCCGCCATCGTCATCGGCACAGCAGCCCTGATACTCGTGTTAAGTGTGTTCAATGGTTTCGAAGGACTCGTCAAGTCTCTTTATTCCTCATTTTATACAGACATTAAGGTGTCGCCATTGTCGGGAAAGACCATGACCGTTAGCCCATCGCAGTTACAGCGACTCAAGGCCATTCAGGGCGTTACTAACTACTCACTAGTTGTGGAGGAAAAAGCATTCCTGCAGAATGGAGAGTATCAGTCGGTAGTCTATCTAAAAGGTGTGGACGAAAACTATAGATACGTAAGCGGAGTGGCTGACCATCTGGTGAAAGGAAATTATGAGTTGGGTACGGCAGAAACACCGCAACTTATTCTCGGCGCGGGTGTGGAGAATGCCCTGGGCATTGACGCAGACCGCCATCTTTCCTCTCTTAATATTTATCTTCCACGTAAAGGTGAGGCAGAGCAGTTCGATCCAATGGAAAACATAAGCAGCGATTCCATACAACCCGTCGCTGCTTTCGTAATACAACAAGACTTCGACAACAAGTATGGGATCACCAATCTTGACTTCGTGAAGAACGCATTGCGATTGGGGCAAGACGAATATTCGGGCGTCGAGATCAGGCTGAAGGATCCAGCGGCGGCCGATGACCTCCGCGATGAGATAGTAAAGGTATTTGGCTCGGGATACCGAGTGCAGGATCGCTATCAGCAAAACCAGAGTCTCTATGCTGTAATGAATATGGAGCGATGGATCATCTATGCTGTATTGTCGCTGATCCTGGTAGTTGCCGCATTCAATATGATCGGGGCATTGACCATGCTGGTACTGGAAAAACAGAAGGATATAGGTGTACTACATGCACTGGGCGGAAATAAGCAATTTATACAACGAATCTTTCTATCCGAAGGCCTGCTGCTTGCGGGAATTGGTGGGGGAGCAGGAATGCTGCTCGCACTCCTAATTGCCATGTTACAAATAAATTATCACATCATACCGCTTGAAGGTGGATCATTTCTCATCGACTATTTCCCTGTGAAGCTCCGCGTGATGGATTTCATTCTCGTGACGGTCACAGTATTCGTGATTGCCCTTCTTGCCGCCTGGTTGCCTTCGCGCAAAGCCGTAAGCCAAGACTTCTCGCTTCGGACCGAATGAGTGTTAGTATAAACTGATTTGGCTAGTTTCCGCCATGCAAGACATTGCGTGGCGGTAAATTTGAGGCGGGTCGCTCTTCGTCGTTCTCACTTGATTTACACAATTCTACGGCCTCCTGGATGTTAATGATAGTTTCGCGGCAGGCCAATGTTCTAGGTGTGTTTCCTTCTTGTTTTAAAAACTGGGTATAAGTGGCTGTCTGTTGCACGAGCATGTCTAAAAGCAATGGCAATTCAAGTCTCTGTAGTTCCTGTATAGTCGGTGTGGTCAAAAACACGTAACAAATTCACTACAAAATTCATGCACAGACATTCTAAACGTTCATAACTCTCCAGAGGAAACGAATTAGTGGCGATAATTCCCGATTGCCATTTTCAAAATTGAAATTGTGTATACATTAGGACACTTATATTGAGATTAAGGCTAATGCCATTCCTCTAGAAGGGAATGTTATTGTTGTCAGTAGTCGCCAAGTGTTTCAGGTAATTGCGCGAGTGCCTTTGCCAGTTGCTCATCATTGGGTGCCACACCATGCCAGTTGTGATCGTTTTCCATGAAGTCGACACCCTTACCCATCACCGTATGCATGATGATTGCAACAGGCTGACCCTTACCACACAGCGATTTAGCTCTTTCCAGACCAGCAATCACTTCATCCATATCATTCCCATCCATCTCCATGG
>JACMKU010000186.1 GCA_014379965.1 Chitinophagaceae bacterium | reverse complement strand
TCGTTAGGCCTCGCAATGGACGAAGTCGCGGGGAGAGGGTAGTCATTTAGTAACACGAGTCGTTGGATCAGGCAATGTACGAGGTCGCGAATGGGTGTAGTCATTTTGTAATGCGAGTCGTTAGGCCTCGCAATGGACGAGGTCGCGGGGCCTCGCAAAAGAAGAAGTCGCCCAGGAGGGTATTTAATAATTGAAACTATAGCCTTAGGCAAAAACAAAAACTGCTGTACTAGGTAAGTTCAGCAGTTTAATTTAGTTAATCAGTATTCCTTTTGGAAAATCATTATTTAACCCATCAACCAGAAACTATTACATCTTATACTGTATTTGGAACTCCGCTTTCTATTGAACAACAATCTTATGACTTAATACAGTCCTGCTAGCCTGGTCGGTCACCTTCACGATGTAGATGCCTTTGGAAGATGACTGATTTAGTTGAATGGCGATGATACTACCCTTCCCGCCCACTGAAGCCGTCTTATGCACCACTTGCTGTCCTCTTGCATCCGTTACCTGGATGGTGTAAGTTCCTGACTGCGCTTCATTGAACTGGACATTAAATTGATTCGTTGTCACCGGATTGGGATACAGTTGCACTCTTTCATTTCCCACAGGTGTATTGTTCGCCATTAGCTCCGGAAGAATAGTTGGCTTCCTGGTACGCAGCATGTTGCTATTGGCAAGATCAGAGCTTCTCCATGACTGGCCGGACATAACTGCAGTAGCGTCCATGGTTTTTGTAATATCAACTTTATAAACTGCGCTTGCGTCAACCGCACTCGTGATCAGCACCTGGTTATTGCCATCAACTGCCGCGCCGTTGATCGTGAAGTTTGCGGGTAGACCGGTAACCATTCCGAGATGGGTAGCAACCTTGGTCTCGATATTAATCTTGAATACGTGATTACGCGCAGAAAAAATATAAAGATTACCATCGTCATCGGCTACCATGTCACCACCATAGCTGCTGCACGAATTATGCACGGAGACATCTTTGTTTTCAGGAGCGTCGGCTACCGTACCCATATCTGTAACGGTCAGCTTCTTTGAAGTAGTAAACCTCATGAGGTGCCTTCCATCATTCGTTAGGGCATAACCATATCCATCATCTGCAATTACCATCCTGGTGATGATGTTGCTCTGGTCGGGAGCCTTTTGCTTCATTCCCGTAAAATCGCCATCGGTAACGAAGTATACATTCATCGTCTTAAGATCTATGTATCTCAATTGATCGATGAGCATTGGTGTGTAGTACAGCCTGTTGTGCTTCCTATCGTACGCAATCGCCGCTACACCGATGCCGAAGGCGGCATTCGCAAGGTTACCAAACCGGGCATCTGTTACCGGAGTGGTAAATTGTTTTTTCGTAGTAGCATCGAACGGAAGCTTGTTCATGTCATTGCCGCTAAGTAATACTTCGCCGAATGTCCCTGTCTGCAGGTCTAGCTTACGAAGGATGTTCCAATTAATCCCTTCATGAACAGCGTCTGTGACCGCGTATGCAAAACGATCGGACTGACTTTGAGCTATATTGGCGGTGAAAATTGTTCCCATTAACAGGGAAGTAAAGCGTAGATTTCTTCTCATATACCATCTGGTTTTGAAGTCAATAAAATAGAAAATTAAGTTACTACTATTCCGACTGTCGTGAAAATTAAATTATTGTTTCCGACTCGTTCGGTTGTCGATCTGCTCCGCTTGTCTCCCTTGAATCTCAATTCACTTTCCTCTAGTTACAAGTATTTTAAAGAGATGCAACTCATCGTTATTTTTCACATGCACCACGTAAATTCCCGTACGAGTCCAATCAAGTCCCAGTAAAGAAATGCTATTGACACCTTCCACCACCCTGACTTGCCGTCGCGAGATCGATCTTCCGGCCAGGTCTGTGATGTTAATAGCAATGTCCGTAGCCATTTCAGAGGTAAATCTAAGCGTCGCCGCTCCTTCCGTTACCGGGTTAGGATTCACCACAATGCCGGAGATTTTACTAGACTCCTTTCGGACCATTAATACATGACTGTATTTGAACTTTCCATCATGGTCGGTCAATTTCAAACGGTAGGTAAACGTGTTGCCGTTCACGGCAGCAAGGTCATCGATTAACTGGTAATCCTGCCGGTTGCCCGCAACTGCCGTGGCTGTTGTTGTCCCTATTAAACCATAATCAGTGCTGTTGGCACTCCGCTCTATCTCAAAATGAGAAAGATTCTGTTCCGCCTCCGTAGTCCATCGAAGTGTAGTCTTACTATTTCGATACTGCGCCGTGAAGCTCAATAGCTTTGCGGGCAGGATTGTCTCTGCAGGGAAATTATTTGAAGCCAGGTCGGTGAGACCTGTTCCGCTCCATACCAAAGTGCATTGCACAGTGCCCGTGCCTGTATTGACCGTGTTTTGATCGATAAAAAATAATCCGCCCGCAGGTCCGCCCGTGGAGATATACAATGATCCCGTAGGATCAAATGCTACGCCATTGACATTCCCTGTGAAATTGTTTCCTAGTGCATCGACAAGATCCCATTTCCTGGTAAGAGTGGTAGAGCCACCGTTAGGATAGCCGGTGAATATTTGTGTAACGCCGCCACCGTCATTTGCGAGGGCGAATAGTGCTCCTGTTCCGGAGAAGCATAGATCGCCATTCTGAAATACACTCGGGTTGCCACCTGCAAGGGTAACATTATCATCTACGAGTTGAATACTTGTTGCATTCAAACCATTGGCCTCGAAGCTGGCGAGGTAAAGCGAAAAACCATCGCCTGCCAACATCCAACCTTTGCCAGTGGCATCGATCGCAAGCCTTACAAATCCCAGGTTGTTATTGCTTCCACCATTGAGATCGGTAGTGGCAACAGGAATAGTGGCCTGGCCATTGCGACTTGCCGCATACAATGTCACGGTGCCGTTATTAAAAACATTAGGCATGTAATAGTAGAAACCGTTCTGGGCTACGCCAAGGCCGGCCGTGGTGGTAGCGTCAGTAAACGGATCGAATGCAACTTCGGGACCAGGGCCAGTAACCAAGCTTCCATTGGCAACATTGAAGATGGATATTTCGAGGCCTGTATTGGAAGCTGCAACAAGATTCCCAACTGTTACCGAAACCTCCGCAGATAAGGGTCCGCGACGTAAGGAAAAGACATAAACTCCTGTGGCGGCAGCCGTGAACGTAGCATTGGCGGTTGCAAGGGAATGATCTGGATGGGAAAGGATCACGCCAGTAGATGGACTAACCGTCCATTGGTAATCAGTATTACCTGATCCGGGTGAAACGATATCGCCTGAAAGCGCTGTCGAAACAAAATTGAGGCCTATAGGACGCAGAACACCTTGTGGAAGAGCAGTTGCAACCTGCGCACTAATTGGAACGCCACTGTACATTGCAAGTAGGAAACACAACACTGCGCGAATATGGAAAAATCGATAATTCATTCCCTCGGGTTGGTGGTTACGAAAATAGAGCTGCAGTTAGTGGGATCACATAAGAAAAGGATTTTCCAAAAAGCATACACCTAATAGAGTCCAAAAGCAGGATGGTATTTAGATAGAAATATTGAGGAGAGTAAATGTAAGGAATTTGGCCGTTGAACGGTGTTACGGTGTTACGGTGTTACGGTTTAAGAGTTTAAGAGTTTAAGAGTTTAAGAGTTGTTTAATCTGAATTGTCTGTAAAGAAAAGAAATTCCAGGTTTAAGAACGATTAAACTATTAAACCGTTAACCCGTTAAACTCTTAGTGCTTCGGCGTCTTCCAAGTTTTATACGAATCATCCTGATCGCGATCGCCCGGAGGCGCTTCGCGTAAGGGCTCTACGGGCTTCCATGTCTTGTGTAGTTGGCCGGGAAGTGCTTGGTAAAGCGAAGTTCCTTCTGTCTTCCAAGCAATCATTTCATCGCTGACCTGCTTTATGATGCGTGCAGGGTTTCCAGCGATCAGGCTGCGTGCAGGAATTTTCTCTCCTTCCCTGATAAAAGAAAGTGCGCCAACTATGCACTCATCACCTAATTCTACATTATCCATTACAACACTATTCATTCCCACCAGGCAATTACGGCCGATGGTCGCCCCATGAATGATGGCTCCATGTCCAATATGCGCGCCTTGCCTCAGAATAACGGTAACGCCAGGAAACATATGCACGGTGCAGTTCTCCTGTACGTTGCACCCGTCTTCGATTATGATCCTGCCCCAGTCGCCACGAATGGCCGCACCCGGACCGATATAGCAGTCGCGTCCAATGGATACATTACCAGTGACGCTTGACTGTGGATGAATAAAAGCTGAAGGGTCTATCACAGGTCTGAACCCGTTGAACTCATAGATCATACATTCCAAGTGGTTTCTTTCCTGAATACGGTTCCCTTGAATAGCGCTACCAATTCTCCGGAAGGTTTCTCTACTCTGACTTCGTAAATGGCAATACGGTTACCGAGGCTTTTCTCCTCGGCTATAGCAATGAGCACATCGCCGATTTTAATGGGACTAATATGTGATATAGAAATTTCAATTGAGACGGCGTGCCGTCCATGACTATTGGATGCGAATGCCAATGCACTATCGGCAAAGGAAAAACTAATGCCGCCATGAGCAATTCCAAATCCATTGCACATCTCTGGTCTTACAGTCATTCGTAATTTGCAATACCCCACTCTCTCCTCCAACCGCTCGATGCCGAGCCACTGGGAGAAGAGGTCTTTCGACATCATTTGATCAATAACCTGTTTTGAAGTATCCATATTGTTCAACGTGCAATGGCCAATGGCCAATAGCCAATAGGCAATAGGCAATAATCAATGGGCAAAAGGCAAGTCAGGTTGCTGTTTTCTATAGACGCTGGGTACTGCGTAATCACGAAACCGATTCCCAATTCCCGATTCCTTCTGAGTTTCACTTGGCAGGCGCCTCCCGCCTCCCGTCTCCCGCCTCCCGTCTCCCGCCTCCCGCCTCCCGTCTCCTCTCATTCTCCAATGAACACAGGCACTCTCTTCTCTAAGAAAGCGGCCACCCCTTCCCTATAATCCTTTGACTGAGCAGCGCGTTGTTGGAAAATATCCTCATCCAATAGTTGTTCATCCAGCGTATTAGTATAGGACATGTTCAACAACTTCTTAGTCCCAGCTAATCCTTTCGTAGGCATTTTCGCTAGCGTATTGGCAATCTTCATTGACTCGACGGGGAATGCGCCATCGGGGAACACGCGGAAGATCATTCCGATCCTTTCCGCCTCAATGGCTGCTACTTTTTCACCAAGCATCATCAATGCCGCGGCTTTCTGCCAGCCTACCAGTCTCGGTAAAGTATGTGTGCCCCCACTATCTGGTATCAATCCAATCTTGGAGAATGCCTGTAGGAAACTCGCGGATTCGGCCGCGACAACGATGTCGCAACTCAATGCAATATTGGCGCCCGCACCTGCAGCTACACCATTCACTGCTGCTACGACCGGCTTCTCCAGCTTCTTAATCTTTAAGATGATAGGGTTGTAGTGCTCAGATAGGATCACATTAAATCCTGGACCACCAGGCTCAGTAACCTCTGCAAGATCCTGCCCTGCAGAAAATCCTTTGCCGGCACCCGTGATATAGACACAACGTATTTCTGGATCTCTGCATTCATCCAGCTTCTCCTGCAGCAGCAGAGCCATGTCCCTATTGAATGAGTTTAATTTGTCGGGACGATTCAGTGTGATGATACCAACGCCATCTTTTGTTTCAAAATATATCGGGCCCATGCTTTTAGTTTTTTGGTAATTCCTAATTCAACATTTCTCCTATGGGAAATGAAATTAAGACTTCATCGATACAATCTACAAGTTACTAAGAAGCTCAATGGCATTTGAAATAATCAAAAGGTTCGCGACATTCCTGGCATTGATACAGGGCCTTGCACGCCGTGGATCCAAACTCACTGATGCGTTCAGTATGGTACGAATCACAACGCGGACATTGCACTCCTTCATCCCGAGCGAATAAAACATCACTACACACCTGCTGTTTAGGATTCGGCGGCGCAATCCCATACTCTCTTAGCTTTCGTTTTCCGTCCTCGCTCATCCAATCCGTCGTCCATGCAGGGGAAAGCACCTGCTTTATAGTAACGTTGTCGAGTCCATGCGATATCATGGCCATCCTGATATTCATGCTGATCATGTCCATTGCGGGACAACCGCTATAGGTCGGTGTTACCTTGATGATAATCCCATCCGGTCTCACCTTCACCTCCCGTATGATGCCGAGGTCAGTGACCGATAGTACAGGCACTTCAGGATCATTCACTGTTCCAAGAATACGCCATATCGCCTCCTCTGTTATGTTGTTCTGTCTTATCATTTCTCGAACTCATAATCTCTCTCAACCTTACAGATCCTTGTCTTGTAGCTTGAATAAAAAACTTCACGACCTTTTTCCTGAACCAACAAATGCTCCGCATTCTGCTTCCAGTTCCTGATTGCGTCGAGACTCTCCCAATAGCTTACCGTTATCCCCACTTCATTCCTTGCAGATTCGACGCCAAGGAATCCCGGTTGCTCTGCCGCCAGGGCGGCCATTCTTTCCGCAGCATCCGTATATCCATTCTCCCCTTCTGTGCGCACGGAAGTAAAGATCACTGCAAAATAAGGTGGCGTTGGAGTGGGGGCTATCATAGTTCGTTATTGTCAGTTGTTACCATTCACATCCCGGGTACGTTCGCTGCATATGCTGCATCTCACTAAGTATCGATTCGAGATGCTCAGTATGCGAACCTTCCTTTCCTCCTGCCTGCACTTTCGTGTTACCGGGTATCTCAAGATGTGCGTCTGCAAAAATTTCCTTTACTTTCACCAGCCATTCGTCTTTGAGCGTACTAACATCCGAAGCAATTCCCTGCTCGCTTGCCCAGGCTTCTTCTATCGAGGGAATGAATAGCTCATCCGTATAGCTCCAAAGCCCTTGAGCTGCATCCACCATTCTGCTATGACTCTCATCCGTGCCATCGCCGAGTCGTATTACCCACTCACTGCTCCATCTCAAGTGATATACAACTTCTTTCAGTGACTTCGTCGCGATTGCCGCCAGTTGCTCATCACATCCCAACTCTAGTTTTTTATATAAGAAAAATTGATACGCACTAAAGAAGAACTGTCGCAATATCGTGTGTGCCCAGTCTCCTTTTGGAAGCTCTACAAGAATACAATTCCTGAACTCACTCGCATCTCTCAGGTATGCCAGCGTATCTTCAGTGGCCACCGATCCCATCTTCGTTAAACCCCCGGTGTGATTGATCAACTCAGCCGCATACTGATAAAAATTCCGTGCCTGCCCTATCAAGTCCAGCGAGATGTTGGTAATCGCAATATCCTGTTCCAACACGGGGCCATGACCGCACCATTCGCTGTTGCGATGACCCAGGATTAGGGTGGTGTCTGCTTGGGAAAGAGTGTAGTTGATTAGTTGATTGGGTTGATTAAG
>JACMKU010000014.1 GCA_014379965.1 Chitinophagaceae bacterium | reverse complement strand
GGTAGGGTGGCCAGTCTGCTGGAGGTTGGAACCGGATTTCATCCGGAATTGACCGGGCGGGAGAATATTTTTCTCAACGGCGCCATTCTCGGAATGGGTCGGGCGGAGATCCGGAGGAAATTTGACGAGATCGTAGATTTTGCCGAAATTGAGAAATTTCTGGATACGCCGGTAAAGCGGTATTCATCGGGGATGTATGTTCGGCTGGCGTTTGCAGTAGCGGCGCATCTAGAACCGGAGATTTTGATCGTTGATGAGGTGCTGGCTGTTGGTGATGCCCAGTTTCAGAAGAAGTGTCTGGGGAAGATGGAGGATGTGGGCAAAGAGGGGCGGACTGTGCTGTTTGTGAGTCATAATCTCACTGCCATCTCCAGTTTATGTTCTAGAGGTATTTTTTTGGATAAAGGAGGCTTGCAAGTCTACGACGATGTGATTTCAGCGATTAGCACCTATATGAATAAGGGAGTATGTTCCGCATTTGAAAAGCTCATTGTAACAGTTAATAAACAGCCGCTTATACGTAAAGCTTGGTTTGAAAACAAAGCAGGAAAAACAGACGGTCAATTCTATAATGGGGAACCAATCTCTTTGATTGTAGAATCAGAAAATCCAAACAGAATACCAATTGAGATTTCAATTGCTTTTTTTGATAATCTGCGTCGTCCTCTTTGGAACTTTACGCATTCTATGCATGGTTTGGATATTATTCCTCAGGCCAATAAAGTTCGTAATCGATTAACATTCTATCCTCCTAAATTGACAATATCAGAACTATTGGTGGATATAGCTATTGGACCAAAAGGTGGCGTTCCTTTCTATGATCATATTATAGATGCTTTGAAATGTTCTATAATAGATCCCCAAAATGGAATCAGTCTAATCCGTTTTCCGGAATGGCCAATACTATCTGATGCGGATCTTTTTAGTGAAATAATGGAGTTATAATTATGATTAAGAATATTTCAAAACAATTCCTCCCTCCAATTATTTATTCTGTAATTCAAAAAGTTATCTGTAAAAAAAACGTGAATGTATACTCCCCTAGCTGGCACTTCATTGAAAAAGGAATTTTAACGGGAAAAGAGCTTTTTGTCGACACAAGAGGCGGATATTGTAAAACAGAAATTATTGATGGCAACCACGATCAGTTTATCTTTGATTATTTAAATGATTTATATTTGCAAGACGAGCTCTTCCCCATCAGGGGAGCTACAGTATGGGATGTCGGTGCCCACATTGGTTATCATTCGCTTTCTTTTGCTGCACTTGTTGGCCCATCAGGGCACGTTGTCTCATTTGAACCTAATCCTTTTAATTTTAATAGGTTACGTCAGCATATTAATAGAAATAAGGAGCTTGGGGAGCGTATCACACTTATGCCTTGTGCGTTGAGTAATGTGGATGGTGAAGAGGCGTTCGTTTTTAGTCCCGAAATTGACAACGGCTACAGCTCTGGCAGTCACCTGAAACAGGCGTTTGCTCCAGAAGAACCACAGTCTTATCAATCACACAGCCAAACAAAAGTTAGAGTGGCTGCGGCTGATACTTTGCTGCGTGACAAACAAATTCCAGTACCGTCAATCATCAAAATCGACGTAGAGGGCGCTGAATCCCTCGTGCTGGCAGGAGCGCAATATCTGCTTAGCAATGTGCGACCGATTCTTCTGATTGAGGTCCATCATATCTTAGCAATGCACGATACACTGAGTATCCTATTTCGACAGGGATATCATACAGAAATTATGAGCGATTCCCCAAGCTCGCCGTCACGTTGCTTCCTTGTTGCTCATCCGAATTATGGATCTTCCTCAAAAAAAGAAACAGATAGAAAGAATGCGCAGTGAATATCTTGCATATCAGTTGTACAGACATAATGGGCGGTCGGTTTACCGGTTATTATATGCAAGAGGCACTTGAGTCAGCTCATACTGTGGAAATGGCGGTATGGAATCGAACAACAGACAATCCTTGTGTGCATTCGATGAGTCCGGGCAGTTTTTTTTACTGCGTTTTTGCCGAAGTTGCCAGAAGATGCGATAATAATTTGGGGTTGGAGGGAATTGCCGGCTTTAGTGGATGGGCATTACCTGGTAGAGATTATTTCAAGCGTGCGGACGTTGTTCATCTGCATGTGATTCACGATCATTCTTATTTCAGTATTCTGTCTTTGCCAAACTTAAGTCGTCTGAAGCCCATCGTATGGACTATACATGACCCTTGGGCAATGACGGGTGGCTGTTTGTATTCATTCGAGTGTGATAAATGGCTGGACGGTTGTAATTTTCCCTGTCCTTATCCGAGGCACAAGTCGCTATTACAGCACAGAATACCTGCTATACTTTGGCAACTTAAAATGCGTGTTTATCAGAGATCAGACTTGTCCCTTGTTGTCGCTTCTAAATGGATGCAGGGTAGAGTTGAAAGTAGTCCTCTGTTGCAACATTTTCCTTGTCATTTCATACCTTTCGGTATTGACATTGAACTTTTCAGGCCACGATCTAAGGCTGAATCCCGCAAGTTGTTAGGCATTTGTCCCGATCAAAAAGTCATTGTTTTCCGAGATAATGGCTTTAAGTCTGATCAGTTTAAAGGATTGAAATGGTTAATGGAAGCTTTGCAGATGTACGAACCTCAGGAGCCAACTTGTTTGTTGATTTTGCAGGATGGTCGAGCTTTTAAACCACTCTGTCCTAAGTACAGCGTTATTACACCAGGTTGGATTGATGGTGAAGATTTAGCGATTGCTCTATCAGCTGCAGATGTGTTTTTGATGCCCTCGGTTCAAGAGGCGTTTGGTCTCATGGCTGTTGAGTCAATGGCTTGCGGAACACCAGTAATCACTTTTGAAGGGACTTCAATACCAGATGTTATTAAAGCTCCGAAAGGTGGATTGGCTGTGCCAGCGAAGGACAGTAGCGCATTGGCATTGGCAATTCAAACATTATTGAGAGACGATGATCTACGGGATAAACTAGGCAAGCAAGCCCGCCAGATAGTGGAACAAGAATATTCATTCCAGTTGTATGTTCAACGACATGTCAGTTTGTACGAAAATGTTATTGAAAGTCACAAACGTGGTAAACAATTATAAACTTTAGCATTTGGTCAATTTTTGAATTCAACTACTGTTGGGATAGAGTTTGTTATTTTTTCCCTTATTTGTCTCTTTCTTACTCCGTGTACACAAGGACAGAATGAAGATACTCCTCATAAACGCACCCCGAGAAGTTCTCCAAAAGCCTGCTTTCCCGCCGCTGGGTCTTGCCTCTATCGGTGCTATCGCTAGTGAAGAAGGTCACGAAATTGTCATTGTGGATGCTGCGGACTGGGATTGGCCACGACTCAAACAAAAAATATCTGATGTTAATCCTGAACTCGTTGGACTTACCTGCTGGACCATAGAACGTGGTCAGTGTTTTAGGACTGCTCATCTTGTCAGGGAGGTTGCTCCTCAAGCCAAAATTGTGGTCGGTGGCCCTCATGCTACCGCATTTCCAGGCCATATTTTCATCAAAACACCTGCTGACTATGTTGTAAAAGGTGAAGGAGAGGAAACATTTCGAGAACTCCTGAAAGCGTTAGACAGTGGCAAAGACATAAGGCGGGTGCGTGGTCTAGCTTATCGTAACGGAGAAACATACACTCTTACGGAACTCCGCCAACTTATTCAGGATCTCGACAAGCTTCCCAATATTATACATTCGCAGTTTGCATACGATAATTACGGAGGACTACATGATACATACCTGAAATCTGCTGCTGTTATTACATCAAGAGGATGTCCTTTCAATTGTTCCTTCTGCTCTTCTGCCGTGTACTGGGGGAACAAGTATCGAACGCGCTCTGTTGCAAATGTAATTAGAGAGGTTGAATCGCTGTATCATGACCATGGAATTAGAGCTTTACTGTTTTTTGACGACAACTTGACCATCGATCGTTCACGATGTCTGGCCCTTTCTTCTGCATTGACTGATTTAAAACTCGATCTTGTCTGGGCTGCCGAAGGAAGTGTCAAAGTTGACCGTGAACTCTTGGCCGCAATGAAACTGGCGGGATGTTACCGGCTTGATTTCGGCGTTGAATCTGGTAGCCCTGATGTCCTAAAGCGAATTAATAAACCTTTTAGTGTTGATGACACGAAGCGTGCCTTTGACTTATGCCGGGAAACCGGTATCCGTCCCAATGCTTATCTTATAATTGGATCGCCAGGTGAGACCAGAGAGTCTGTTTCTCAAACCGTCCGCCTCATGCGAGATATCCAGCCTGATGTCTGCACTCCCAATCCCGGTATATGGATACTCCCGGATACGGATCTTTACCGTATGAGCCTGCAGCAAGGCATTATTAACGAGAAGGATTTTCTGGCCAGCGACTCAACGTTTATTTATACCGGTGAACATTCACTGTCAGAGCTTGAATCTCTAAGAAATCTGTTTGCTAGAGGCATGGCTCTAGGATTGGGGCTTGTCCCCTATTTGCGTGTGGTCGCATCTCAAATGTTTCACAGTGGTTTGCTAAAAACAGCTATTATCTTGAAAGTGTTGCGTATATTTATGAGAAGACAACCGTTAAACGACATTCAGTGCTGCTGCTGTAAAAAGGATATCCAGGTATGAAGGCGCTCGTAACAGGCGGTGCCGGTTTTATCGGTACGAACATCGTTCGACAATTGCTGGTCATGGGGCATGAAACCGTGATCCTTGACAACCTCTCCAGCGGTTATGCGCGCAACTTAGTTTCAGAAGCCAAGTTTATAGAAGGGGACATCCGCGACAAAGCTGCTGTCGAGCGGGCGATCAGCGGCTGCGAGGTAGTATTTAATCTGGCAGCCAGTGTGGGCAATAAACGGGCGATCGACAATCCGCTTGATGATTCTGATATCAATGTGCTCGGTCTGTTGCAGGTACTCGAAGCGGCACGACGGCATGGAATCAAAAAAATTGTGCAATCCTCTTCTGCCGGTATCTTTGGCGAGTTAAAAACCCTCCCAATCGCTGAAGATCATCCTCAAGAGCCAGATACACCTTACGGAGTTAGTAAGCTGGCAGGTGAAAAACACTGCCTTGCCTACAACAAACTTTACGGGATGGAGAACGTCTGCCTGCGTTATTTCAATGTTTATGGCCCACACCAGCGATTCGATGCTTATGGCAATGTCATTCCAATCTTTGCAACCTGCGTTCTGGACGGCAAGCCGATCACCATCTTTGGTGATGGAGAACAAACCAGGGATTTCGTCCATGTGAGTGATGTGGCTGCGGCAAATATTAGTAGCGCACTTACAAAAGGGGTGCAGGGCGTTTTTAATATCGGAAGCGCCACGCGAGTCACGATCAACGAACTGGTCAGTATAATTGTTACTGCAGCTGGAACTGACATTGAAATATTTCATGGTCCCTTGCGACCAGGGGATGTCAGGGATAGTTTGGCAGATATCCATACAGCCAGAGCTGTTTTCGGATACAGCCCTGGAATGAACCTTTCTGAAAGTATCAATGAATACCTCTGTTGGCTCAAAGCCGACCGTCTTTCAACACGCTGCTGACTTTTAATTCAGGATGGACATGCACCAAGCGATAAATTTTTATACTGGTAGAAAGTTTGTTGTCGTGTCTCACGTACTACCGCCACTACCTTCTGGTCAGTCTATCCTTCTGGAGCGTTTGCTGAGAGATGTAGAGCCTGGTTCCTATTGTCTTATCAACAGTGGAAAAGTTAGTCCTTCTGTCGGCGGACTTCCCGGTAAGTGCCATCAGCTTTGGGCTCCCCTGCGGATTCCGACCTTGGATATTCCGTTAATTTCCTGGCCGCCGATGATTTTAAATGCAATATGGGGAATTCTCGACCGGGCACGCCAAATTGCAAAAATTGTTCGCAGCGAAAACTGCGATCTGTTGATCGGATGCACAGGTGACTTTTATGACCTTCCGGCCACGTGGTTGGCCAGTCGCTGGACCGGCCAACCGTTCATTGCCTATATCATGGATGACTATATTTTTCAGTGGACGGGCATCCAACGTCGAATGGCTGCCTGGCTGGAACCCAAATTCGTGAACTCGGCGAGTAAGGTATTTGTTCTCAATGAGTTTGTTCGTAATATTTACAACAAACGTTGTGGCGTACACCCCGACGTAATTCACAATCCTGTCAGTCTGCCTGATCTTGATCAACTAGATCGTTCCGTGGCGGGTTCAGACCGTAGTACGGTCAACATTGTCTACACTGGTTCTATCTATCATGCCCATTATGATGCGTTTAAGAACCTGGTCAACGTGTTGAATGACTGTGACCAGCACAGGGTTCGACTGCATATTTATACCTCCCAGCCCAAGGACTTTCTGGAACAGCAGGGCATTACCGGCCCCGCAGTTGTCTTTCACAAACACATACCCCAGGAGGAGGTATTCAAGGTATTACGGCAAGCCGACATTCTCTTTTTGCCTCTTGCGTTCCATTCCCCGATTCCTGAAGTCATTCAAACTTCAGCACCTTTCAAAACCAGTGAATATCTTGCCGTTGGCAGACCTATTCTGGTGCATGCACCGGCGGATTCCTTTTTGAGTTGGTACTTTCGTCAATACAATTGCGGCATGGTAGTTGACCATAATGACCGGAAATTGCTTAAAGAATCCCTAGACCGACTGTTGGGTGATGAAACGTTGCGGCAGTCGCTGGCGGTTGCTGCCCGCCAGCGTGCAGCAACCGATTTTGAGATAAACGCGATCAAACAAAAAGTTGTTTCATTATTGAACCAAGTCGGAACTGGAGAAAGGTACTAAGTAGATGGGACAATCTTCTGTGTATGCAAAGTTTTGCCGGAGTTGGCAATGAGTATAGCAGTACGGCGCGTCCGGTGTCGTAGTTTCTCATCCGCCCGCTGGATCGGAGAACCTTGACCGTATGAAAATCCTCTTTGTCGCCATGCCTGAAAGTGTTCACACAGCCCGCTGGATCTCCCAGATCGCAGACCTTCCCGGAGAACTGCACCTTTTCCCGTCCGTGAACTGCGGCATCACAAACAATGAGCTGCGAGACATAACTGTCCATCACTCGTTCCACGCAGGTTGGGATGGACTTGACAATAGTGTAAGCCTTAAAGGTGTGCCGCTCTTCTCCGAGTTTGCTTCTCGGGGTGCGATGGTAGTCATGGATAAAATCTATCCTAATAGTGCGGTTTCACGCCTTGCTCGTCTCATAAAACGATTGAAGCCGGATATCATACACTCCCTAGAATTTCAACACTCTGCTTATCTGACGTTGGAGGCGAAAAAGAGGTTAGGCATCAATTTTCCCCCTTGGATTGTCACCAACTGGGGGAGCGATATTTACCTTTTTGGTCGCTTGCCGGAGCATGAAGTAAAAATCCGTGATGTGCTTGCAAATGCGGACTACTACTCCTGCGAGTGTCGTCGCGATGTTTGTCTTGCAGAGGGCTATGGCTTCAAAGGAAAAATTCTGCCTGTTTTTCCAAACACCGGTGGTTTTGACTTGTTTGACGTCGCTAAGCTGAAAGTTCCAGGACCGGTGTCGGGGCGCCGTACTATTATGCTCAAGGGGTATCAGCACTGGGCAGGACGGGCGCTGGTGGGACTTCGGGCGCTTGAACGCTGTACTGATGTGTTGGCAGGGTACACGGTGACCATCTATTCGGCTTCTCCTGATGTTGAAATAGCTGCAAGGCTTTTCCAACAGTCTACTGGTGTTCCGGTTGTCATTGTTCCTCAAAACACGCCGCACTGGGAGATCCTTGCGCTGCACGGCACTGCACGGATATCGATTGGGCTGAGCATCAGTGACGCCATCAGCACTTCGTTTCTGGAAGCGCTGGTGATGGGCTCTTTTCCGATCCAGTCCTGGACTGCCTGCGCCGATGAATGGATTGAGAACGGCAAAACCGGCCTGCTTGTACCTCCGGAAGATCCAGATTCAGTGGAGCTTGCTATCCGGCGCGCCCTTACCGACGACGGGATGATGGACCGGGCGGCGGATGTGAACTGGCGGACTGCCCTGAATCGACTGGATCATAAACTCATGAAGCAGCAGGCGCTCGAGCTTTATGCTGCGGTTGCCGGCCATTGAATCCTCACGCTAAATCAATTGCATTTGTCAGAAGGAGGCTTCTCACATGCCTAAGCAAAAAATCCTGATTCTCGGTGTTACCGGTATGCTGGGGCATTCGCTGTTTAAAATTCTGCTTGCCTCCGACACATATGAAGTATACGGCACTGCACGATCTGTAATCGGGCTGGATCGGTTTTTTACTGAAGACGAGCACAGGCTTATCCGGCCGTTTGTAGATGCTGATAATATTGATAGCATCATTAGAGCACTGGCCTCTGTTCGACCGGATATCGTCATCAACTGCATCGGCCTGATCAAGCAGCTTCCCATCGGCAATGATCCGCTGACCGCCATCACCATCAATGCCCAGCTGCCGCACCGAATTTCCCTGATCTGCAGTTCCGCAAATGCCAGACTGATACATATCAGCACTGACTGTGTCTTTGACGGGCAGGCCGGGATGTATACCGAATCAGACACACCATCACCGACAGACCTTTACGGCAGAACCAAGATTTTGGGAGAACCGACCTATCCGCATTGTGTGACGCTCAGAACATCCATCATCGGGCACGAACTTAAGGACAAGCTTGGGCTGGTGGAATGGTTTCTTGCACAAAAAGATACCGTGCGCGGATATACCGGTGCAATCTACTCAGGATTTCCAACAGTGGAGCTGGCAAAGATCATTAAAGAGTATGTGCTTCCCAATAACGATCTTTCAGGGCTCTACCACGTATCTTCAGAGCCGATATCCAAATACGATCTCTTGCATATAATAAAAAAATACTACAATCTGACGACCGTTGTTGAACCGTGTCACGATTTTTCATGTGATCGTTCAATGAACTCAGAGAAATTCAGAAAGCTTACCGGATATACTCCATCTGACTGGGATACGATGGTTTCGGCGATGCATCAAGACTTCTGCTCAAAATACAATAAATAAGAAGGTACATACATGTTCAAGGATAAAACCCTGCTGATAACCGGAGGGACCGGTTCGTTCGGCAATGCTGTGCTACAGCGTTTTTTGAATACCGATATCAGAGAGATTCGCATCTTCAGCAGGGATGAGAAGAAGCAGGAAGACATGCGAATTGCGCTGAACAATCCAAAATTGAAGTTCCACATCGGTGATGTGAGACAGTTGGACAGCGTGGATTCCGCCATGAAAGAGGTAGATTTCGTTTTTCACGCCGCTGCCCTCAAACAGGTGCCGTCATGTGAATTTTACCCCTTGGAAGCGGTACGCACCAATATTCTCGGGGCAGAGAATGTGCTCAACGCTGCTATAAACAATCATGTCAAAAAAGTGATTGTACTAAGCACCGACAAGGCGGTCTATCCGATTAACGCCATGGGGCTTTCCAAAGCCATGATGGAAAAGCTGATGGTGGCCAAGTCGCGTACCGGCTCGTTTAACGGCACGGTATTCTGCGCGACCCGTTATGGTAACGTGATGGCATCCCGTGGTTCGGTAATTCCACTGTTCGTGCAGCAGATCAAGGAAGGGAAACCACTAACCATCACTGATCCGGCCATGACCAGATTCCTGATGTCCCTTGAGGACTCGGTCGATCTGGTATTGTATGCTTATTCCCATGCCGTATCCGGCGATATCTTCATCCAGAAGGCACCGGCTTCAACGATCTTGGACCTGGCAGTTGCAATAAAAGAGATATTTCAGGCGGATAATGAGATCAGAGTTATCGGCACGCGCCATGGTGAAAAGCTTTACGAATCTCTGGTAAACCGGGAGGAAATGGCTAGGGCCGTTGATATGAAGGGTTTTTACCGCATTCCGGCCGACATCAGAGATCTCAACTACAACAAGTATTTCAGCGAGGGAGAACAGTCGATCTCAGATATAGAAGATTACACCTCTCACAACACGCAACGCCTGTCTGTAGCGGAGGTGAAAGAACTGCTGCTGGGACTTGATTTCATCAAGGAGCAACTTCATGCTTAAAGTGGTAACCATTGTCGGCACACGCCCCGAAATCATCAAACTCAGTCGTGTTATCTGTGAACTGGACCTGCACATGGAGCACTTACTGGTGCATACGGGGCAGAACTTCGACTACGAACTTAACGAGATTTTCTTCCAGCAGCTTGAGGTACGCAAACCTGATTATTTCCTGGAGGCTGCTGCAAACACTGCCGCTCGAACCATCGGCAATGTTATAGCCAAAACTGACGAACTGCTTACGCAGATACGGCCTGACGCCATACTGGTACTGGGTGACACCAACAGTTGTCTGGCTGTAATTGCTGCAAAGCGCCTTAAGATTCCGGTTTTTCATATGGAGGCTGGCAACCGCTGTTTCGACCAGCGGGTCCCCGAGGAAACCAATCGGAAGATCATCGATCACACCAGCGATATCAACATGGTCTTTTCCGAGCACGCCCGGCGTTATCTGTTGGCCGAGGGGATTAGGCCGGAAACGGTTATAAAAACCGGCTCTCCAATGAAGGAGGTGCTGGACTACTACCTGCCGAAGATTGATGCATCCGATGTGCTGGAACGTCTTGAACTGGCGCCACAGGGGTATCTGCTGGTTAGTGCGCACCGCGAGGAGAATGTAGACAATCCGGTCAACTTTGCCGATCTGATGACATCCCTGAATCTTCTGACGACGAGCTTTGACCTGCCGGTGATTGTCTCCACTCATCCCCGCACCCGCCAGCGACTGGAGGTCCATGGAACACAAGGATTGGACAGTCGAATCAGATTTATGAAGCCGCTCGGTTTTTTTGAGTACGTCAAGCTGCAGAAGAATGCTTTTTGTGTGGTATCTGACAGCGGAACGATCACCGAGGAATCTTCGATTCTGGGCTTTCCGGCCATTACTGTGCGCCAGGCCCACGAGCGGCCGGAAGGCATGGACGAGGGAACGCTGATCATGTGCGGGTTGCGGCCCGAGACGGTGGTTGCTGCGGTGCAGGTTTCCGTTTCCCATTATGCGGTTGGAGGCCGGCCGTTTCGTCTTTTACCCGACTATGATGTGGATAATGTCTCGCTCAAGGTGGTGCGTATTATCATGAGTTACACAGAATACGTCAACAGAACGGTATGGTTTCGCTCATGAAAGATCAACCGCTCGTTTCTATCATCATTCCTGTCTATAACGGTGCTAATTATCTTTGTGAGGCAATCGACAGTGCTCTAGCACAGACGTATAAAAACATCGAAATTCTAGTTGTAAACGATGGATCGGCTGATGGTGGCGCGACCGAGAAAATTGTCATGTCGTATGGCAACAAAATTCGCTATTTCTACAAGCAAAATGGCGGGGTAGCCTCTGCACTTAATCGTGGTATTCAGGAAATGACAGGTGAGTATTTCTCTTGGCTAAGTCATGATGACGTTTATTATCCTGATAAAGTTGAAGTGCAGGTGAATTTTTTATCTAATAGGGACAATAAAACAATTATTCTTTATTCGGATTTTGATATTATTGATGAAAATTCGAGGATATTAGAAACAAGAATAAAAGGTAAATTCAAACCGGATTTTTTTTGCATAGCTCTTATTCTTTCTAATCCGTTACATGGGTGTGATGCGTTAGTTCCAAAGAGATGTTTTGAACAGGTGGGAATGTTCAATGAAGAGATGATAACTACAAATGATTACGATATGTGGTTTAAGCTAGCACTTAATTACCAATTTTTTCATATCCCTCAATCTCTTATCAAGGGAAGAAAGCATAAGGAGTGTGATTCAGTAATTAAAAGAAAATTACAAATTGAAGAGACTGATAATATAAATATTTATATGCTTGATAAAGTTGGCAAACAACAAATAATCAAATTTTCAAATAATCATTTAGGGATATTCTATCTCAAATGTGCTTTTAGTTTTGCATATAGACAGACTTGTACCAGTTGCTATTATGCTTTAAGAAAGTCATTCCAATATATTTATGAAGATAATATCTTAAATATTGTATGTCACCACGCTCAAGTGTTTTATCTTTATATAAAATTATTTATTGTTTATATTATTTTGTTAAAAAATAAAAAAAACTTTCCTATAAATACGGAAGGTTGAACTAATGCGTCTGGGAATTAATGCAACCATTTTGGAAAACAGAAAACCAACTGGTGTTGGAAATGTAGCTATTAATTTGATTAATCATATGTCAATACTTTCGGATTCAATAGTTATATGGACGATTGATAGTACTTTTTTAAAGCCTCAAAACAATTCTATTGTAAAGGTATTGCAGGGCAAGAAATCTTTTTTCAAAAATAATATTAGTGTGATTAGAGCGGTTTGGGACCAGCTTGTATTCCCAGGGCTAGTAAAAAAATCGAATATTGATGTTGTTTTTTTCCCAGTGCAAGAAGGGATGCTTTTTTCAAGAGTTCCGCAAGTGGTTCTTCTGATTGATATGGCCCCGCTCCTCAATCCAGGAGGGGTACCATATATGAGACAACTCAGTTATATGACAAGAGTACCCTTTGTTCTCGCCAATTCCTCTGCAATCATCACAATTTCACAATCGGTCAAGCAGGAAATATTACTTAAATACCCGAGTATTGATGAGAATAAAATAAAAGTTGTACATTTGGGTTACGATTGCACCAGATTCTATGAATTACCAACAAGCGATTCTATTCTTATGAGGTATGGACTCAAGGATTTAAAATATATTTTATATGTTGGAAGTATCTGTGAAAATAAAAATATACGAAACATTATAAAATCTTATATGATTAGTGACTGCGCTGACTGGAATCTTGTTATTGCCGGAAATGTATTAGATTATAACTATTATTGTGAACTTAAGTGTTTTGTATCAGCCAACAATCTTGGTGAGAAAATTAAATTTATTGATTATGTAGGTTATGATGATCTTCCGGCACTTTATCGTGGTTCCTCACTTTTTATATTTCCTTCTTTTTATGAAGGATTTGGTCTGCCGATTCTAGAAGCAATGGCCTGTGGTGTACCAGTGGTTACTTCTAGCAGGCATGCAATGCCTGAAGTGGCCGGAGATGCAGCTTTTCTAGTTGATCCTGATTGTGTGGACAAAATAGCTGTTGCAATTAAAGAAGTATTGACAAACAACGACGTTAGAAATGCACTTGTTACTAAGGGATTAAAACGTGTTCTGGATTTTTCATGGGAAAAATCAGCACATCAAGTATTAAAGATATGCGAAGAAGCTATGAAGGAATCTAACCCGCAATGAAAATCCTCATCCTCGGCGCCGGTCCCTGCGGACTGGGCGCCGCCCATCATCTCAACAAACTTGGTCATACGGACTGGCATCTCTTCGAACGTAACAGGCATGTCGGCGGCCTCTCCGCATCATTTCTTGACGACAACGGTTTTACCTGGGACGTGGGCGGTCATGTGCTGTTTTCCCATTACGACTATTTCGATCGGGCTATTGCCGAGGCACTGGGCGATTCGTATTACGAGCATCAGCGGGAAAGCTGGATTCGAATCCTGCAGCGCTGGGTGCCATATCCCTTCCAGAACAATGTCAGATATCTTCCGGATGATGCGCTCCAAGAATGTGTCTCAGGATTGCGTAATTTATCAGGCTCTCCCGACAGAACTACAAATTTCAGAGATTGGATGGACACTGTTTTCGGTAGCGGCATCGTGAAATATTTTATGGAACCTTACAATCGCAAGGTCTGGGGTGTGCCGCTGGAAACTATGAGCAAGGAGTGGATCGCCGAACGGATCAGTGTGGTTGACCTGGCGCGTATTGAACGGAATATTGCCGAGCAGCGCGACGATCTGAGCTGGGGGCCGAACAATGTATTCAGGTTTCCTGAATATGGCGGTACAGGTACTATTTATGAAAGCATTGCTAAACCGTTGCATGAAAGAATCCATCTGAAGCACGAGATGACGGAAATCGATCTGGATCAGAAAAGGGTGATCTTTTCCAATGGCAGGACGGAACCGTATGATGTGCTGATCAATACCTCTCCGCTTGACCTTCTGGTTTCACGATGTCGTACAATTCCCGAGCAGGTTGCAGATGCTGCCGGAGATCTGGTTCACAATGGCGGACTGATTGCCGGGCTTGGATTTGAAGGTCTGCGAGATGACTCCAGGTGCTGGATGTATTTCCCCGAAAACAATTCTCCTTTCTATCGCGTCACCAATTTTCACAACTATTCCCGTTTCAACGTACCCCATGGTGACTGTTCAAAATATTTTTCATTGATGTGTGAGACAACATATTCATCATATAAACCTGAAGATAAGACCGGTATTGTTGAAGCTACACTTCAAGGGCTTGTTAACAGCGGCATGATCGATGAAGAGCAAAAACAGCAGGTTGCAAGCCACTACCTGATCGACATTCCTTATTCCTATCCGGTACCGACCTTGGGACGAGACAAGGCGCTGGCGACTATTCAGCCCTATCTGGAATCCAGATCGGTCTATTCCAGGGGACGTTTCGGAGCCTGGAAATATGAGGTCGGCAATATGGATCACTCCTTCATGCAGGGGGTGGAACTGGTTGACAGGTTGTTGTCAGGCAAACCGGAGTGTACCCTGAATGGCCTGGCAGGATGAATATCAGGCTGATGAAAGCGCTGGATGCAGTCCTCGGACGTATCGCGGCTACTTTGTTGACCAAGACCTCCAGTTGCGCTGTTTCCGGCAACATCAGCTCCCTCCTCATCATCCGCCCCGG
>JACMKU010000013.1 GCA_014379965.1 Chitinophagaceae bacterium | reverse complement strand
TTGCATATATAAAGGTTGGTTGCATATGCGATTCAAGACCACAAAGAAATGCATTGTGTGGGAGAGAGAAAATAGAAGGATTGGTGATTTAGGTGTAGTGGTTTGGCTACAGGGGAGTGGATTGGGTTGTTGGGTTGATTGGGTTGATTGAGTTGATTGGGTTGATTAAGTTGATTAGGTTGATTAAGTTGATTAAGTTGATTAAGTCCCCCCATCTGGAATTTGCTGAGAGAATGGACCCGGATCAAGCCTCCGGGCCTAATCAACCTAATCAACCTAATCAACTCAACCAACCCAACCAACCCAACCAACTACCTCACTAATGATGATGCGACTCCACCATCGCCGTAAACTCCTCAGCGCTTATAGCCTTATCAGCCGGCTTTACTTGTGTCTCTGCCCACTCAAACATCTTCTGGGTTTGAAGTCGAGTGTAAGCATCTTCAACATATTTGCGATCCTTCATCATTTTTTCTACATAGTCATTCACCCATGGTTGGTCCTCGGCGCCTGCACCCATGCCACCCATGCCGCCCATGTAGCCGAATAATTGTTGCTTCGCAAAACCGCGAATCTCGTCGGGCTGTACCTGGATTTGATTATCCTGTACGATCTTATCTGAAATGAGAGTCCATTTCAATTGGTTCAGGAACTTCGGGAATTCAGTCTCCACTTCTTCGTCCGTCTTTGGCTCCGCCTGCTGATTTTCAGCGGTCACATTTCCCTGAGTCTTCAACCATTTCTTCAAAAAATCTTCCGGGAATTTTATCGCCGTGTGGTCGACCAATTGATGAAATATCTGGTCATGGATCTGGTTGCGGGCCTGACTGTTCCAGTGTGCTTCAATTTCTTCCTTGATCTTATTACGAAAGGCTGATTCTGATTTGATGTCCTGGCCTGCATATAACTGCTCGAAGAATTCCTCATTCAGCTCTTTTTTCTCCAGCAGCCCAATCTTGGTGATCTGTATCTTGAAATGCCTCTTTCGTGCCTCCGCATCGTTTTTATCAAGGCCGAGGTCGCTCAGTATGAAATCCAGTTCTTTTTCATCGAATGCATTATCCAATTGCACTACAATGTAGTCGTTGACTTTCTTTCCAATCAGATTGCTACGAAAATCTTCTTTGAAGTATTTTACCAGCAGCGAATTTTCCTTTGTGATGCCATCGGCTATGTCACCTGCATTTTCATCTACCTGGGTAAACATTACATTCAACACATTCTCTTCGGAATTAACTTCATTTTCGTCCTTCATGTTGCCATATCGATTCTGCAACCTGGCAATCTCGCTGTTGATCATTTCATCAGTAACGGTGACTTTATAACCTGTTATCGGCGCCTTATCAAGTTCGGGAAGATTAAACTCAGGTTTCATTCCTACTTCGAACTGGAATGTATAATCTGCAGGGTTATTTACATCCAATTGACGGATATCGGTCTCCAGCGGCAATGGCTGAGCGAAAATGTCCAGCTTATCATTCTGGAGATAGCTAATGAGTTCCCTGTCAACTGAACGCAATACCTCATCTGTGAACAAGGAAGGACCATACATCTTTTTTATCAGGCCTGCTGGTACCATGCCCTTGCGGAAGCCCGGGATGTTTGCTTTTTTGCTGTAGTCTTTGAGTGCCTTTTCAAACGAAGGGAGATAATCGGTTTTTTCCAGTTTCACGGTCAGCTTTTCGTGAAGCAGTCCAATATTCTCTTTGCTAACAGTTGCCATAATAAGCGTTTAAAAATGTGAAGTGTCGCCTTTGCGTGATTCAACGGGTGGTGGGGCGGTCGGAAGGAGAGCTGTGCACCCGAAACCCTTTAACCATGAGCCCCTCAACTATCAAATCGATTAAGTCCGGATGGAGGGACTCGAACCCCCACACCTTGCGGCATCAGATCCTAAGTCTGACGTGTCTACCAATTCCACCACATCCGGAGAAGCTTCAGGTCAGCTGGATTTACGCCCAGCTTCAGTAGCTTTTTGGGCTGCAAATGTAGGGCATTTTACCAACAATAGATTTAGGACACCAAAAAAAGCAAACAGCGGGAGTGAGAGCGGAGAGCGATCGGCAAGCATTGGGGCCTGCTAATGAATGAGTCTACTCCGCTCTGTGCTCCCGCAGTCGCTCTTATTATTTCGTTGGGTTTTCAGTAAATTCGTAGTCTTGGAAACAGTAGCACAGACACCGAAATACAATCTCAATGAGGAGCAGGAAAGGAAACTGATCCTCAGAGAATATCGTTCCCTTCTTCGATCCCTGAAGACAAAGATCAAACCGGGTGATAAAGACCTTCTTCGTACTGCCTTCGAAATGTCGGCGGATGCCCATAAGACCATGCGAAGAAAGAGTGGCGAACCGTATGTTCTTCATCCCCTCGCCGTAGCGAAGATTTGCGTGGAGGAGATAGGACTTGGTGTGCGGTCGACTATCTGCGCACTCATGCATGACACCGTCGAGGATACGGATGTCACCCTTGAGGATATAGAGAGAGAATTCGGCAACGAGATAGCGAGGATCGTTGATGGACTCACCAAGATATCGAACGTAATAGATGTGAATGCTTCGCAGCAGGCCGAGAATTTCAAGAAGATACTACTCACGCTCACAGATGACCCACGCGTCATTCTCATAAAACTTGCCGACCGCCTCCACAACATGCGGACGCTCGAAAGCATGAAGCGGGAGAAGCAATTGAAGATTGCTTCAGAGACCGTTTACGTATATGCACCTCTCGCGCATCGAATGGGCTTATATAATATTAAGACGGAGATGGAAGACCTCGCCATGAAATACATGGAGCCCGAGATATACAAGGAGATCGCACAGAAGCTTGCTGAAACAAAACGGGAACGATCAAAATACATCAACGAGTTCATCAAGCCTATCAAAGAAAAGCTCGAGAAGGGGCAATTCAATTTCGAGATATTCGGAAGACCTAAAAGCATTCACTCCATCTCCAATAAAATGAAGAAGAAAGGAGTAGACTTCGAAGAAGTGTACGATCTCTTCGCGATCAGGGTCATACTCGATTCTCCCCAGGAAAAAGAAAAAGAGGACTGCTGGAAGGTGTACTCGATGATAACCGATGAGTATACACCTTCACCCGAACGCCTTAGAGATTGGTTGAGCAACCCGAAATCGAATGGATACGAGGCGTTGCACACAACGGTAATGGGTCCGCAGGGCAAGTGGGTGGAAGTACAGATTAGAACGAAGCGAATGAATGAGATCGCCGAGAAAGGATTGGCGGCTCACTGGAAATACAAGGAGGGCGCAGCGGACGAAAGCCGTTTCGATAAATGGTTTCACCAGATACGCGAGGTCATCAGTAGTCAGGAGACCGATAGTGTAGATTTCCTACAGGACTTCAAGACCAGTTTCCTCGCAGAGGAGATATACGTGTACACGCCGAAGGGCGACGTGAAGATGTTGCCCGTAGGATCTACAGCGCTCGATTTTGCATTCTCTATCCATAGTGCCATTGGTGTAAAGACTATTGGTGCGAAAGTCAATCACAAGCTGGTGCCCATCAGTCATAAGCTACGCAGTGGTGACCAGGTGGAGATCATTACGAGCAACAAGCAGAAACCATCGGAGGACTGGCTTGGGTTTGTAGTAACAGCAAAGGCCCGCGGCAGAATCAAGGATGCATTAAAAGAAGAGAAGAAGAAGATCGGTGATGAAGGAAAGTATGCAGTACAGAGAAAACTCGAAGGTTTGGGAGCCGTCATGAATTCTCACAACATCGATGAACTTGTCCAATGGTATAAACTGCCTTCACATGTAGAGCTGTTTTACCAGGTAGCGGTCAAGAATATCGACTTGAAAGAATTAAAGGAATTCACGGTCATAGGAGATAGGATCGAAGCGCCACGTCCTGTCAAGATCTTCGATCCCAAGCCGGAATATAATCCTAACGTCGCCGGTACTTCGAAGAGAGATGCGGAGCTCATCATTTTCGGCGAGAGCAGCGATAAGATTGTATACAACCTGGCTAATTGTTGCAAACCTATTCCAGGTGATGACGTATTCGGTTTTATCACTACAGGGAAAGGGCTTACCATACATCGCACCAATTGCCCTAATGCGACGAAGCTGCTCTCAAACTATGGGCATAGGGTAGTAAAGACAAAATGGGCGAAGAACAAGGAGATCTCTTTCCTCACTGGCTTGAAGATCGTGGGAATGGACGATGTCGGTGTTATTCATAAAATCACGAACCTGATTTCGGGTGAGTTGAAGATCAACATCAGCGCATTGAGTGTCGAAGCTAAAGAGGGATTATTTCAGGGAAATATCAAGGTGTTTGTACACGACAAGGAAGAATTGGAGGAGCTATTGCAAAGGCTCAACAACCTTCCCGGCATCGAATCCGTTGAGCGTTATGATACAGAGGATATTGCCTGATAGTGAATAGTGAATAGTGAGTGGTGAGTGGCCCTTGAGATTCGTATACCCAAATGAAGTCGTAGAAACTATAAGGTGTTATCGATCAACGTGAAGACACTCACTATTCACAACTCACTATTGACAACTGACCGCTGACCACTCACCGTTCACATATTTTCATTACCTTAATGGCCTGGATCGCTTCCCATATTTCACCCAAACATTTTACCCCTGCTATGAGACCTGCTTTGTTTAGGCCTATCATAATTATTTTCATTATTACCCTATCCGGCACGTTATCGGCCCAGAACTGTTTCAACACGGGTTTGAATGGAACGGTCATCAATCTTCCCTGCAACCAGAACTGTGTGAATATTCCGGTAAAGATCCCGCACTTGAAGTCAACGACAGACTATGCATTAAACACGATAGCCTATAATCCCTATCCATTCACGAGCCCATCTGGAAATGAAGTTCCGCCCACGGTCTATGCGGATGACAATTATAGTCCTGCAATCGATATTCCTTTCAGTGTCTGTTTCTATGATTCTATTTATTCCCAATTCGTCATCGGATCTAATGGTTTGATCACATTCGACATTGCTAATTCTGACTGTGACAATGCATGGACCATTTCGCAACAACTTCCTTTTAGCGGAGGTACTATTTGTGCTTTACCTGGGCCTTATTATCCAAAGGCCGCGATAATGGGTGCGTTTTCCGACCTTGACCCAAGGATCGCGGGTACCGTTGCGAGTCCACCAGACAGGAAGATCGAGTGGCGAGTAGAAGGAACAGCTCCTTGCCGCAAACTCATTGTCAGCTATTATCATGTAGGTGTATATGGAAATAATCCATGCGGATTAGCAACTCCAAACACATTTCAGATGGTGATGTATGAATCAACAGGTATAATTGAGGTCTTCTTCGAGCAAAAGGCATGTGCTTCAAATACGAATTTAGGTAGAGCGATTCTAGGCATTCAAAATTGGGACCGTGATAAAGCAGTTGCAGCTCCAGGCAAAAATAATACGGTATGGAATGAAGTTAACACGGGCTATCGTTTTACACCCTCAGGTGGCGCCTCCCGTTTCGTCAGTTGCCAGGTGTTTAACCTTGCCGGCACGCTGATCGCAACGGGCGATACAGCAACAACCGTACAGGGCGAACTCGATGTTACATTCCCTACGTTTTGCCCAACAGGAAGCACCGGCCAATATGTGGTGAAGACAACATTTGTCGCCTGCGATAACCCTGCAAACGAGATCACAAGTCTTGACACGATCACTATCAATAAGACGAATGGACTCGATGCGACTGTTGTGACGACGCCAACGAGTTGTGGTATATCAGGTACGGGAACGGCAACTATCACTGTGCCTTCAGGAGTGGGTGTACAACCGTTTACCTATGTGTTAACGCCAGGTAACGTAACATTTACTGGCAACGGCCCTCACCAGTTTACAAATCTCACCGCGGGTAATTATACCGTTGTCGTTTCTGACGGCGGCGATGTATGTACGAGTACTTTGAATTTTCCCATCGTGTCTACTGGAACACTCGCTGTGACTTATACGGTCACGAACACAAGTTGTGCCGGTCCTTCGAATGGCAGCATTGTGGTTAATCCACCGAATGGAACACCGCCTTTTACGTATTCAATTAATGGCGGACCATTTACTGGTAACAATACGTTTTCTAACCTCGCGCCTGCAACTTATCTCGTCAGTACGCACGATGCGGCAGGATGCGAGGCCAATAATCAGTCAGTCACAGTAAATCCAGGTCCACCAATCACTTTCAACGCAGTAGCCACGCCGACGTCATGTCCTGGTGCAAACAATGGATCGATCACGTTAACGGCTTCTGGCACTGCCCCACATCAATTTGCAATCAACGGAGGGCCCTATCAATCCAGCAATACGTTTACTGGTCTCCAGGGAGGTGTGACATACTACATAGATATTCGCGATGCAGTGGGATGTATACTTACATTTCAAGCTGTACAGGTTCCCCAGGGAACAGGTACACTGACCGGGACTGCAAATCCGACTTCCCCCTCTTGTACGGGCGCGACGGATGGCTCCATCACCGTGACGCCGACGAGCGGCAGTGGTCCCTATACATATTCATTGAATGGTGGCGCATATCAATCATCAAATGTATTTAGTGGCTTGACATCCGGTACCTATTCAATACTTATTAAGGAAGCCGGTCTTTGTACATCTGCGCCGATAGCAGTTACAATTGCTGCGGGAGTGGCGCTGACAGGCACTGCCACGTTCACGCCAACCTCCTGCCCAGGCGTTAACAATGGTACTATCACGGCAACGCCAAGTGGTTCAAATCCCGGCCCCTTCACTTACGCTTTAGATGGTGGAACTCCGCAGGCAGGCTCGACATTCACGGGAGTGAATGCCGGATCACATAACATAGTCATCCGTACTGCGTCGGGATGTGTATCGGCGAATATTCCTGTAACCGTGACTGCAGGTGCAGGACTTACTGCCAATATCAGTTCTACTCCGACTACGTGTACAGGTATTACTAATGGTTCCATTTCAGTAACGCCTACAAGCGGTACAGCCCCATATGTATTTGTATTAAATGGTACCACCACACTGACGGGCGCCACAGCTAATTTTACGGCGGTTGGTGCAGGTCCTCATACAGTCACGGTCACAGACGCGATTGGTTGCTCGACCACCACGCCTCTTTCTACAACTGTAGCCGCGGGTGCAGGTTTTACTGCTACGTATACTTCCGTCAATAGTTCCTGCACGGGTGCAAATAACGGCAGTATTACGGTTACTACAGGCACTGGCGGAGCCGGTCCTTACAGCTTTGTACTTGGAAGTACGACACAGACTGGTGCTTCCTCAAGTACGTTCAATAACGTGACGGCAGGAACATACAGCATACTTATTACCGATGCTAATGGATGCCAATTCAATCTGCAGAATGTGATTGTTAATCCAAATACCGGGTTCACTGCCACATACACGGCAACAAATAGCTCATGTACAGGTGCCACCAATGGTAGCCTGACGGTAACGCCGGGAGCCGGTGGCGCAGAACCTTATACTTTTGTTCTTGGTTCAACCACGCAAACAGGCGCGACTTCTACTACATTTAATAATATCGCTTCGGGTACGTACAGTGTTCTTATCACCGACGCGAGTGGTTGTCAATTCACTTTGACGAATGCAGTCGTAAATCCGAATACAGGGTTCACTGCCACCTACACATCTACTAATACCTCCTGCGTAGGCGCAGCCAATGGAAGCTTAACTGTGACACCTGGGACGGGTGGCGCCGGTCCCTATACCTTCCTTCTTGGAACTGCGTCGCAGACGGGTGCCACGAGTACAACATTTTCCGGTCTTGCCGCTGGGTCTTATAGCGTCTTGGTTACCGATGCTAATGGTTGCCAGTTCACATTGAACTCAGCGACGGTGAATCCTGGACCTGCATTGACCGCAAACGTCACACCCATAGCCACCGCCTGCCCGGGCGTTAGTAATGGTGGCGTGGTTGTAACACCAGGAAATGGAAATGGTCCTTATACTTTCGTATTGAACGGCACGCTCACACAAACTGGCGCTACGAGTACGACATTCACTGGTGTTGCTGCGGGCTCGCACTCCGTAGTGATTACAGATGCTAATGGTTGTTCGGCCTCTCCACCTGCTGTAACGGTGGCATCTGGCACAGGCATCACTGCGAATGTGAATCCTGTTAGTACATCTTGTACCGGTGCGACTAATGGAAGTATCGTGATCACACCCAATAATGGCACCGGACCATTCACCTTTGTGTTGAATGGAACGATCTCCCAAACCGGAGCATCTTCTACAACATTCGGTGGACTGGCGGCAGGCAATAGCTACTCGATCGCCGTTACGGATGCCATCGGCTGTTCAGGGTCTTTTAGTAACATAAGCGTGCCGCAAGGCTCAGTACTGTTAGCCAACGCCGTTCCAGGAACGACTACGTGCAGCAATGCCGCCAATGGCCAGATCGTAGTAACGCCAACAAATGGCGCGGGGCCGTTTACATTTGTTCTCAATGGAACCACTACCCAGACTGGTGCCACGAATACCACTTTTACTAATCTCATCGCCAATACGTATAGCATAGTGGTAACGGATGGTGCGGGCTGTATCAGCAGTCCCATTTCATCGATCGTTGTGGCCGGACCGCCGATTACGGTTACGCCTACTAAGACGGATGCGACCTGTTTCGGTGCTTCTACAGGAAGCATCACAGCCGCTGCCTCTTCCAATGCAACAGCGCCAATTGAATATTCGTTGGATAATACTACCTGGCAATCGAGTCCTAATTTCACGGGACTACCTGCCGCCTCATATACTGTATACATCAGAGATAATGTCGGATGTACAAACACCGCCAGCATTTCCGTAGGACAGCCGAGCCAGCTGGCTGCTACGCCTGGTGTTCAAAATGTATTGTGTAATGGCCAATCGAATGGCGTTATCACCGTAACTGCGTCGGGTGGTACGGGTCCATATACTTATTCATTGACGAATACTACCTATCAACCCGGCAACACGTTCCAGGTGCCTTCCGGTTCGTATACAGTTTATGTCAAGGATGCGAATAATTGTATCATACAACTAAACAATGTAGGTGTCACTCAGCCAGGAGTACTTACAGCTACTGCAGTTCGTGGCAACGCCACCTGCGATGGTGGAAATGATGGTACTATCACTGTAACCTCTGCTGGCGGTACCGCTCCTTATCAATATGCAATTAGTGGGGGCACATACCAGTTGTCCAATGTGTTGAATGCCGCTCCCGGCACTTATAATGTATCAGTGAAGGATGCTAATGGCTGCACCTTTACTATTACAGGAAATGTGGTCGGCCTTACAAATAATCTTACGCTGACACCAGCCGTCGATCCGGCGGCGATTTGCGAAGGAACTACCACTTCGTTGCGATTGAATACAAACGCGACTCAGTTCTTATGGGCAGCGGACCCGAGCCTTTCCAGTACAACGGTCTCCAGCCCAGACGCGAAACCAACAGTAACAACATTATACTCAGTCGTCGTCACCCTGGGTCGTTGCTCTGCGCAGGATGATATTCTTGTTTCTGTGATGCCTGCACCCATTCCCGACGCAGGCTTAGGCGATACGATTTGTTTCGGTCAGACATACTATTTGAATGCCGTAGGAGACCCCACCTATACTTACAATTGGAGTCCCTCAACATATCTCGATGTCGCTAATGGATTCAATCCACTTGTCACACCAGACAAATCTATCACTTACACACTCAGCGTGACGGATGCAAATGGCTGTACGTCGCTTGTTACCGACCAGGTAACGGTGACGGTAACTCCTCCAATTCAAGTTACCACGTGGCCGGTTGACACCGTTGTTTTCGCGGGTGCTACAGTCCCACTACTTGCTACCTCTGCCGGCACATCTTATTTGTGGTCGCCTGCAACAGGGCTCGACAATCCAAACATTCCGAACCCGGTTGCAACTGCACCAAGTGTAGATGGACAGATCGTAACCTACCAGGTTATCACTACCACATCCGCTGGTTGTCAGGGAGAGGCATACGTAACAATTACTGTATATAAGGGTCCCGACATTTATGTAGCAAATGCCTTTACTCCAAACGGAGATGGAAGGAATGAAACATTCGTTCCTTTCCCGGTCGGAATAAAACAACTCAACTACTTCAGGGTATATAATCGTTGGGGTAACCTGATGTTCTCCACCACCACACTTAATAACGGCTGGGATGGCAGGTTTGGAGGTATGGAACAGCCTACAGGTATTTATGTGTGGATGGCTGAGGGAATAACCATGGATAATAAGAAGATTACTAAGAAGGGGACGGTGATGTTGGTTCGATAGTTAGTCAGGAGGCAGGAGGCAGTAGGCAATAGGCAATAGGCAAGTTCATAATCTTCACCACAACTTTAAGATATTGTTTTTTACACCTCTGGTTCCTAAACTTTGCTGTGCTGCGAAGCAAGCTTGACTCCGGTCTACCGCCTCCCGACTCCCGACTCCCGCCTCACGCCTCTGGACTCCGGCCTCCCGCCTCTAAGTTGGATTTTTTCCTTGCCGTCACCTCTTAGAACGTATTTTTGCCACCGCTTTAGCAGATAAGTATTCAGGCCGCCAGGCCTCATTTTAAAAACAAGATCATGGTTGATGTATTACTTGGGTTGCAATGGGGAGATGAAGGGAAAGGAAAGATTGTAGATTATTTCGCGAAGGATTATGATGTAGTGGCGCGGTTTCAGGGTGGTCCCAATGCCGGACACACATTATATGTTGGAGATAAGAAAGTAGTGCTGCACCAGATACCCTCGGGCGTTTTTCAGAAAAACAAACTAAACCTCATCGGTAATGGCGTCGTCCTCGATCCCGTTACTTTGAAAAGGGAATGCGATACGGTGGCAGGGTTCGGAGTGGACCTGAAACAAAATCTCTTCATTGCAGAGAGAACACATCTGATCTTACCCACACACCGGGCCCTTGATAAGGCTGCGGAGTTGTCGAAGGGCAACCAGAAGATAGGATCAACATTGAAGGGTATTGCGCCTGCATACATGGACAAGACCGGAAGAAACGGCTTACGTGTTGGTGACTTACTTGATAAGAATTTTACTACAGCCTATATCAAACTACGTTTGAAGCACCAGCGTTTATTAGATAATTTTTCCTTCGATGAGGATATTACTGGCTGGGAAGAAGAATTTTTCGATGCACTCGAATTTCTCAAGCAATTGAATATTGTGAATGGTGAGTATTTCATCAATGAGCAACTAAAGAATGGCAAAAGAATACTGGCCGAGGGTGCACAGGGCAGCATGCTGGATATCGACTTCGGTACATTTCCTTTTGTCACGTCATCAAACACCATTTCGGCTGGTGTCTGCAGCGGCTTAGGTGTGGCACCCCAGACAATTCGCGATGTGATCGGCGTCACCAAGGCCTATTGCACGAGGGTGGGCAGCGGACCTTTTCCCACTGAGCTGGAAAACGCCACCGGTGAGGAGCTGCGAAAAATTGGTAATGAATTCGGCGCCACTACAGGAAGACCGAGGCGCTGCGGTTGGATCGACCTGGTTGCATTGCAGTTTGCATGCATGATCAACGGAGTCACGAAGATTGTAATGACGAAGGCCGATGTCCTGGATTCATTCAGCGAACTCGAGGTGTGTACATCCTATCGGGTGAATGGCAAAGAGACAAAACAGATTCCTTTCCGCCTGGATAGACTACCCATCGAGCCAGTCTACAAGCAGTTCCCGGGCTGGAACACTAACACTACTTCCGCTAAGACTTTCGGCGACCTACCCCAGACCATGAAGACTTATGTTGAATTTATTAATAATTACCTCGGAGTAAAGGTTAACTTTATTTCAAACGGACCGGGCAGGGATCAAATAATAACGATTTAATTTGATTTAATCAGAAAAACCCTGTTTTTTGGAGAAAGTTCTCAGCCCAAATGAATAAAAAAAAATATTAATTAAAAATTTGGCGGATTAAAAACTTCGCTGAAATTTTACACCAATAACCCTATCTGAATATGGCAAAATCTGAAAAGAAATCGGCTGGAAAAATCAGTAGCGATCCAATCGAGAAAGAAGCGGCGAAGAAGCCTTCTCCTAAACCAAAGAAGAAGGAAGAGGATGAAGATGATGACGACGACATCGAAACAGATGAGGAAGAAGCGACGCCAGCAAAGAAGGGAGCTAAGGGTGCCACCGCGAAGAAGGGCAAGGAGGAGGATGATGAAGAGGAAAGTGATGATGTAGTGGACGAGTGGGACAAGGTGGAACCAGAAGAGGAGTGGGATCCTGACTTCGAAGAATTTGATGTGCCTAAATCAAAGGTGAAGAAAGCCGTTGGTAAGAAGGGAGCTGAAGAGGAAGAAGATTTCAAAGTCGACGATGAATTCAAGGACATGTTCGATGACGGAGGAGATAGCTTCGACGAAGATGAGAACGACGATTACTAATTGTCCTTTATAAGGTCACTATTTTGAATACCATAAATCTGACCAATTCCTTTCCCGTAAGTGATTTCGGGCAGATTAAAAGAAAAGTGTTGAGCTGGTTACACCGGTTTGACACTTTTTGTTTTTTGGACAATCACCAATACGCAATTGAACCGCATACGCAGGAATGCCTGGTAGCTGCCGGTGTACGTAGGAAGATATCAGCTAACGCTGGCACCGCACTTCTTCAATTGCAAGCAATGATCGATGACAAAAGATCATGGCTGTTTGGGCACCTGGGGTACGATTTAAAAAACGAGCTTGAACAACCGGCAAATTCTCGCTCCGATAGGATCCTTTTCCCGGACCTGTTTTTTTTTGAACCAGAGATTGTCATTCGCTGGAACAATAATGCGATGGTAATAGACGCGAGTGATCCCGTCGCCGTTTTCGATGAAATTTTAACGGCATCGGCAAGCAACATCGCAGATCACCAAACTCCAGTGATCAGTAACAGGCTGAAGGAAACAGAGTATATAGACACCATCAAACAACTTCGTCAACACATCCTTCGGGGAGATTGTTACGAAATCAATTTCTGCCAGGAGTTCTATGCCGAGGACGCAGAAATCGACCCGTTCGTCGTGTATGACCGGCTTGCCTCCGTTTCGCCAAATCCTTTCTCAGCCCTCTACCGAATCGATGACAAATGGCTAATCTGCGCCAGTCCTGAGAGGTTCCTCATGAAGAAAGGTAGGAGAATACTATCACAACCAATAAAAGGTACCCTTAAGCGGGAACGAGGTAATCCGGAAGATGATGAGAAAAACCGGGAACTGTTGTTGACTAGCAGCAAAGATCGATCTGAGAATGTGATGATCGTTGATCTTGTCAGAAATGATCTTTCGAGGATCTGTGAAGAGGGTAGCGTAAGGGTGGATGAGTTGTACGGGATCTATACATTTCCCCAGGTGCACCAGATGATCTCTACGATTAGCGGGAATGTAGAAAAAGACATTTCCTTTACAGATATCATCCGTGCTACGTTCCCGATGGGATCAATGACGGGGGCGCCAAAGACCCGGGTGATCGAGTTGATTGATAAGTACGAGAAGACGAAACGGGGAATATTCTCTGGCGCCCTCGGTTACATTTCGCCTGAAGGCGACTTCGACTTTAATGTTGTGATCCGAAGCCTGATGTATAATGCCACGCAGGCTTATTTATCTTTCCAGGCTGGTTCAGGCATTACCTTCTACAGCGACCCGCAAAAAGAATGGGAGGAGTGCCTATTAAAAGCAGAAGCGATCAAACAAGTACTTTCTGTCTGATCGCTTCGAATATTATGTGAGAACTTCCCGTGATTCTTAGTTAGAAACCTGCGCGAGCAATAATTTCATAGACTCATTCAGAATGTCCGGCTTCTTTGCCATGAACAGATCCATTTTGCCGTCAGGCAGACGCAACTGGTAGTTGCCGTTGGAAGCAACCAGCCTGTCGAAATCCGGGTTGAGCTTGTGAAAGGCTTTGATATCCATCTCTACATGCCTGGCAATTACCGAAGCATTATACCTGCCGCTGATCGCCTGCAATTTTGAACCCGCTACATCAGTGGGAGTTGTGATAGTTTGCGTTGCAAAGATCAATGCCTCTGCTTTTGTTGCGGTGGCAATGCTGCCTTGTCCTTCCATTATATAATGAGTAGCGATGAACTTCTTCACATGATTCTTTGATTCATTGGGAAGAAAGCGTTGCAACATCCAGAAATCCCGGCTTCCGCTTCTACGGATGGCCGAATTCACCCTTCCGGGTCCGCCATTATATGCAGCAATAACCAGCAACCAGTCACCATAAAGGGCAAACAGGTTGTTAAGATACCTGGAGGCGGCATGCGTACTCTTGGTAAGGTCCCTTCTCTCGTCAAATTTATTACTAACCTTCAGTCCCATGATCCGGGCGGTCTCTGGCATAAACTGCCATGGACCTACAGCACCAGCCCACGATCGAGCGCCTGATTTGAGGTTTGATTCTATGACTGCAAGATATTTCAGCTCTTTAGGAACTCCGTGTGACTCGAGAATTCCATCCATCAGGTCGAAGTAAGGTTTACCCCAGCCTTTCATGTCGGTCATCGTCTTACCCATCTTTCCAACGTAATCTTCGACGAAGCTTACAGCAAGTGGATTAAGTCGTTGTGTGCTAAAACCTGAAGTCTGACCGTCTACGATAAACAGGTTTTTGAATGCCTGTTTAGGATCATTCACTTCAATTGAACCCGCAGAGTCCCTGACATCAGCCGTATCAGAGAAGCCAGAGGCAATCCTGAAATGATTGACGTCGTCCTTACCTGCGAAAGCAAGAAGTGTCGTGAAGAATGTAAAGCCTATTACACCAGCCAGAATTTTTTTTAGCATCTCGCGAATTTTTCGTTAACAAATAAAAATACCAGAATCGCAGGAAGTCTAAATTTGGTTTGTTTTATACTCATGTATAAGCAGGTCCGCAAAGTGTTGCAAAGATACCTCATTTAGGGGTCTTGCCATGACCTGGAGGCCGAAGGGTAAGCCATTATTATGCCAGAATAGGGGTAAAGATATGGCCGGAATACCGGTAAGATTGGCCATAACAGTGTAAATATCAGCTAAATACATGGCTATCGGGTCGCCGGTACTTGCTCCGATTTTAACAGCTGTGCTTGGAGAAGTTGGTAGAATTATGAAGTCGAACTCCTTGAAAATCAGGTTAATTCTATTTGTTAATAAATTCCTCACCTTCTGCGCACGCGTGAAATATGCGTCGAAGTAGCCCGCGCTCAAAACAAATGTGCCAAGCATTATCCTTCTTTTTACCTCCCATCCGAAACCTTCTGAACGGGAGGCCTTATAGAAGTCATCCAGCCCGTTTACAGGCTCTTTGCTCCGATGGCCGTACCTGACACCGTCAAACCGGGAGAGATTTGAAGACGCCTCAGCAGTGGTCAGGACATAGTACGCGGGTACCACATAATCAATAAGATCGAAAGATACCGGACTTACCTGGTGTCCAGCATTTCCCAATTTTTCCAATAATCCCCTGATCGAATTACCGATCTCGGGATCAAGGCTGGAATGATCGAGCGCTTCTGGGAAATAGGCGATCCGGTAAGGAGATTTAGTTAGTGGCTGAGACTTGCTCGTTTGTTGTACCATAGTGCTATCAAAATCATCTGGCCCGGAGATGACTTCGAATGCAAGTGAGACGTCAGGGATAGTAGTTCCGAAGATGCCTATCTGGTCAAATGACGAAGCGTAAGCGATAAGTCCATAACGAGATACCTGGCCGTACGTGGGTTTCAGACCGATGATCCCACAATAGTCTGCCGGTTGCCGTACTGATCCCCCGGTGTCGCTTCCCAGAGAAACCATGCAAAGGCCTGCCTGCACCGCTACCGCGGAACCGCCGGACGACCCACCAGGTACTCTTGTTTTATCTATAGCATTTAATACGCTACCATAAGTTGAGTTTTCATTGGTGGAACCCATGGCGAATTCATCGCAATTGCAACTCCCGATAATCAATGCCTCTTCGGCAATCAATCTTTCGACTGCGGTAGCTGAGTATAGTGACGTAAATCCCCGAAGGATGTTTGAAGCTGCTGTGAGATGATGATCCTTGTATGCGATCACATCCTTGAGTGCGATGATGACGCCATGGAGTCTGCCTGGGGGCTGGCCCGCGATACGCTTTTCATCTAAACCACGGGCGCGGGAGAGGATCTCTTCCGCATAGACTTCAACAAATGCATTGAGCTGCCGGGTAGCTTCAATCTTTTTCAGGTAATGTTCTGCAGCCTGTAAACAGGTGATATTTCCTTCCGCCAGCTCTGAGTGGTATTGTGCAATGGAAGAAAACGAGAACAAGAGGAATGGTTCTTTTTCGGTGAATAGTAAGAAGTCAGTCGATAAGAACGGATCTTATGGGTTTTTGATCTCGTTCGCGTTTTCCTCGATCTCTCTCTTTACATTGGTCTTCGCGTCGTTAAACTCACGCACACCTTTACCCAGGCCTCTCATCAATTCAGGTATTTTACGGCCGCCAAACAGCAATAAAACAATCACCAGGATGATGATGATTTCGTTTGTACCCAGCATCCCTAATAAAGTAGGTTGTATCATAATGATAAATTAAAGCTCAAAGATAGTAATTACAAATTGCAAAAACGGCCAAGAACCTGCTTTAACTAACGTCAAATGAAAAAGCCCGGATTGCCCGGGCTCTTATTAATTTATGCAGGTTCGACTTATTGTGCAGCTGCCGTTGAAGAAGCTACAGCCATTCTCTTTTCGCGGATCCTCGCGCTCTTACCACTACGCTTACGCTGGTAGAACAACTTAGCCCTGCGGACATTACCTGTCTTATTGACAACGATTGATTCGATGTTAGGGGAATAGTAAGGAAATACCCTTTCTACGCCGATTCCATCAGATATCTTACGAACAGTGAAGCTCGCAGTATGACCAGTCCCCTGGCGTTTGATCACATCTCCCTTGAAAGACTGGATTCTCTCCTTGTTTCCTTCAATGATTTTGTAATTGACAGTCACGTTATCCCCCGCCTTGAATTTGGGGAAATCCTTCTTGCCTGACATCTGCTCGTGTACGTATGTGATCGCGTTCATAACTCTGATTTTTAAGGAGGGCAAAGGTAGGATGAAAAATTTGTAATTGGTAAATAGGGCGTGGGAATTTGAAACTTTAAGCGAAAATACTTCCGGAGCTTTCCAAATCCCTAGTTACCAATACCCAATTCCCATCCACTCTAATTAACGTGCTACGCTCACAGTTCTCTTCTCCCTGATCACCGTCACCTTTATCTGGCCCGGGAAAGTCATCTCAGTCTGTATTTTCTGGGCGATTTCAAATGAAAGTTTTTCTGAATCCTGATCAGTAACACGGTCCGCTTCCACGATCACACGAAGCTCACGTCCCGCCTGGATAGCATAAGCCTTCTCCACACCGGGATATGCCATCGCGAGGTTTTCGAGATCCCGGATACGCTGAAGATATTGTTGCATGATCTCACGTCGTGCGCCTGGTCTTGCTCCGCTAATGGCGTCGCAGGCCTGGACGATAGGTGAGATCACATATTGCATTTCCATCTCATCATGGTGTGCTCCAATTGCGTTGACCACCGCAGCATTCTCGCCATATTTTTCAGCAAGCTTGGCTCCAAGCAATGCGTGGCTCAACTCACTCTCCTCGTCTGGCACCTTGCCAATATCATGCAGCAGGCCCGCTCTCTTTGCCAATTTTGCATTCAGACCCAGTTCGGCAGCCATTGTCGCGCAAAGATTAGCTGTTTCACGGCTATGCATCAAGAGGTTTTGGCCGTAGGATGAACGGAAGCGCATACGCCCTACCATTCTTACGAGTTCTTTATGAAGACCGTGTATGCCTAGTTCGATTACTGTTCTCTCACCATGCTCCATCACCTGCTCTTCGATCTGCTTCCTCGTCTTTTCTACTACTTCCTCGATACGCGCAGGGTGTATACGTCCATCGGCAACGAGTCTCTGCAAGCTTAACCTCGCGATCTCGCGACGTAGTGGATCGAAGCAGGATAGAAGAATCGCCTCAGGGGTATCATCAACGATCAAGTCAACACCCGTTGCGGCCTCAATGGCGCGTATGTTTCTTCCCTCGCGACCGATGATCTGGCCCTTGATCTCATCACTCTCCAGGTTGAATACCGTGATGGAGTTTTCTATCGCCTGTTCTGCGGCGGTACGCTGGATCGTCTGTATGATGATCTTACGAGCCTCTTTGTTAGCCTTCTGCTTCGCATCATCGATAATCTCCTGCTGAAGACCGATGGCCTGCGTTTGCGCCTCATTCTTCAGGCTTTCCACCAACTGTGCCTTTGCCTCGTCGGCAGACAGGCCGGCAATTTTTTCCAGACGGCGGATGTGCTCCTCCTGGTGCTTCTCCAGTTCAGTTCTCTTGATATTCACCAGTTCGATCTGGCGATTAAGAGTTTCCTTGATCGCCTCGTTTTCTTTTATCTGTTTTTCGAGACTGCCTTCCTTCTGGTTGATGGTCTGTTCCTTTTGACGAATACGATTTTCGCTGTCGTTGATCTTTCGATTTCGTTCTAGTGATTCCTTATCGTGGGCAGACCTCATCTGCACCATTTTCTCCTTGGCTTCCAGTTCTTTTTCCTTCCGAATGGTCTCAGCCCTAAGCTCGGCTTCCCTTAGAATAGTTTGTGATTGCAGTTCGGCTTCTTCAATTTTTTGACGCGTATTCGGGGTAGAGATGAGTTTGCCAAGGATGACCCCTATGACAAGTGCAGCTACGCCTATGATTATAGATATGATAATCGGATCCATGAATCTGTTGTTTAATGTGTTCCAAAATGGTATCGTTTATTCTGCAAATCATAATGTTAAGCAGACGCCTGCAAGAAACAGGTAATAGGCGAAGATACAAAACAAGGGCAAACAGATGAAATTGGTTACGTCACATATAACCTTTTATATAAATAAACGACTGCTCAGCACATCCTCTTCTCGTCAAATGGTTAATTTACGTAAACTTGTATTCATAAAATTGGCTCAATGAAAAGAATGCTGCTGATACTCGTCATGCTGCCATTAGTTGTTATAGCACAAGACAATGGTAAGAAGTTTAGCCTTAACGGGAAGATTCACAACCTGCCGGACTCGGTGAAGCCTGAATGGATTTTTCTCCAGTATAGGGTGGGGGACGACCTCAAAGTTGACAGCGTGCAACCCAGGAACGGAAAGTATAGTTTCAGTGGAATGATAATCGAGCCAGTGCAAGGCAGGTTACGCATCAGGTTTGCGGAAACCTCTCCTGGAAAACGTCCAGCCCTCGTTTCGAGACGCGATGCGACAGTCGTATTCCTTGAGCCCGGAAAACAGAAGATCGCTTCCGCCGATTCATTTAGTAATATAAAAGTGAAGGGGTCGGCCATTCATGCAGAATATGTGAGGCTGGAAAAGCAAGTGAAGCCATACAATGACAGGCTGCAACCTTTATACGCTACTTACAGTATGTACGCAAAGGCCAAGGATAAAGCCGGACAGGACAAAACTGAGGAAGAGATCGACGCCATTGATAAAGAGAAGAGAGAAAACGTATATGCGGAGTACGTGAAGAAACAGTCGGGTTCACCGCTTGCTTTGTATGCATTGCAACAGTACGCGGGATGGGATATCGACGCCGCGAAGGTTGAACCATTATACGAATTGCTGCCAAAATCATCGCTTGAAACTCCTTCGGCCATCCTTTTCAAAGAGAACCTGGAGATTGCCAAGAAGACCGGTATCGGGAAACTGGCGATGGACTTCACACAGAATGATACGTTAGGAAAACCAATTACATTGTCCTCCCTGAGAGGTAAGTATTTGTTGATCGACTTCTGGGCGAGTTGGTGTGGACCTTGCAGAGCCGAAAACCCTAACGTAGTACGTGTCTTTAATAAATACAGGAATAATAACTTCCACATCATCGGCGTCTCCCTCGACCGCCCTGGACAGAAAGAAAGATGGATGAAAGCCATCCACGACGATGGGCTGGCCTGGACACAAGTGAGCGACCTTAAGTACTGGGACAACGAGGTGGCTAAACAGTATGGTGTTAGAGCCATTCCACAAAATCTTCTGTTGGATCCGGAAGGGAGGATCATCGGCCGTAACCTGCGTGGCGATGAGCTGGACGTGAAGCTAGGCGAGGCGATAGAAGGAAAGAAAGCCTTCTGATTTTAATTGCTTTTCAACTGGTTATCCAAGGTTTGCTCGATCAGGTCAAGTTGGGCATTTAGAGTCTCGCTATCGTGACCTGCCTTGGTCTTAGCCACCTGGTCTGTTGCAAACCAAAGCAACACCATGGCGATATAATCCTGCATGTCTTTGCCGGCAAACTCAGTCTTGAACTCGATGATCTTGTCATTGATAGTCTTGACCGTCTTTCTTACTGTCTCTTCATCCTCGGCCGCGACCTTAATCCGGTAAGTCCTATCACCAATTACCACGGTGGCTGCAATTAAATTCGACATAATTTGCAAAGTTGAAAAATTGTTAATATCTTGTTTTTTTACTAAGTATATTCCTCCATCCTGTCAAAATCATCCGCCGGTCCCGTTCCTGTAAAAGCGTCACCATCAAAACGTAACGGATCATGTTCGCCAAGATCAAGCCATCAAACTTTATTGATGCACTACAATTGGAATTGAGTGCCCAAACCGGAAACTTTCTCCGCGGAGTTCTAAGAGACGACCAAGGCAGCATCTGCAGTACCCTGGAAAGGGATATTATGTACGAGAATGAACATTTCACCTGGACAGGACTCAACGACCTACCTTATGGCCAGTATACGATAGAATTATCGCAAGGTGAAGATGAAATGAAAATGAACCTTGTCAAAAGGATTTGATTATTGACTTAGCATCACGATGCATCGGTCAATCTCCTTGACATAGGTTGTTAGCTTCTTTTCAAACTCCTTTTTTTCCAGCTCGCTCATCTCTCCACTAGTATATTTCAACACATCCACCTGTTGCTTTAGGTTATCCATGTTCTCCTGGCAGGATGTAAGTTGTTCCTGCGCCATTCGAACTTCTTCCTTAAGCTGTCCATTCTCCTTTTGCAAGGATGCCTGTTGCTTAAGCAACTGCTGTACCTTGGTTTGAATGCGTTTAAGCTGAACTTCTGTGTCTTTCATACGTGTCGATTTGAGATTGAGACCTACTTCCTGATTTCTGCCTGCAGTTCTTTTTCAAATGCAGTCATGATCTTCGTCATCCATCCATCGATCTCTATGTCGGTTAGCGTTTTTTCTTCGTCGAGAAATGTAAAACTTACTGCAAGCGATTTCTTGTCGGCCCCAAGTTTTTCACTCTCAAAAATATCGAAGAGCCGCATGTCCTGCAATTTATTCAACCGTATCTTATCCACTGTTTTCTCAACTTCATCGTATACTAATTGTCTTGGGACCACAATAGCAAGGTCCCGGTGAACTGCGGGGAAGCGGGGCAACTCGCGGATCTTTGGCTTCATCGTCGAAGCCCTATCGACAAGTTTCTGCCAGTTGAGGGCGGCGAAGAAAACCGGTTGCTTGATATCGAATCGGTTGAGCGTGGAGCGGTGTACTATTCCCGCCTCCAATACTGGATCGCCATCTACGCTTACCTGTATTGCCTGGCCGAATTTGACATGTTCGTAATTGACAACGTCGCCAACCGCAATTCCAAGCGCTTTGAGGATCTTGTCGACGATACCTTTAAGCACGAAGAAATCAACGGGTCTCGGCTTCTGGCGCCAGCCTGCATCGACATTGTTGCCAGTCAGATACAAACAAAGTTGTTCTGTCTCACGAAATAAACCCGGACCATCTGTATGGTAGACCCTCCCAAATTCAAAGAATCTCAGATCCAGGTTCCTGCGGTTAAGATTGTGTGCGATTGCCTCCAGCCCTGTCTCGAGCATGGAGGGGCGCATGATATTGAGTTCCGCGCTGAGGTTGTTCAACATTCTCACTGCGGACTTAAGTTCGTCTTCGCTGAAGTAGGCGGAGTTGGTAATCGAATTGGTCAATATTTCATTGAAGCCAAGGCCGACCAGATAGTTAGCGATCTTTTCGCGAAAACTCTCTCTTGCATAATTCTCCTCTACCGCCGGGGTAGTTGTGATTGCCTCCGGGATTGGAATGTTATCGAGTCCATCGATTCTCAATACCTCCTCCACCAGGTCGGCCGGCATACTAATATCCAGTTTGTGAAAAGGTACGGCCACTCTAAGTTCATCGATGCCTTCCTTTTGCACTTCGAAGCCCAAACTGACGAGGATATTTTTCACGGCGTCCGGATGATAATTCTTACCGCTGATTTTTTTCAGAAAATGATACTTGATCGCTACCTGCGTCTTCTCTCGTGGCTCCGGGTAAATATCAACGATCTCGGAGGAAATTTCTCCACCGCAAATTTCCTTGATAAGTCCAGCCGCTCTCTTCAATACCAAAACTGTGGCGGAGATATCGGTTCCTTTCTCGAACCGGCTTGCCGCATCAGTTCTCAAGCCATGCTTGAATGAACTTTTGCGGGTGACGATAGGATCGAACCATGCGGCTTCGAGAAAGATCGCCTTTGTACTATCGGAAACGCCACTATGCAAGCCACCGAAGATTCCCGCTATACACATTGGTTCGCTTGCATTGCAGACCATCAGGTCTTCTGCACTTAATTTTCTCGCCTTTTCGTCGAGCGTGACAAACTTCGTTCCTTCCGGCAGGTTTTTCACTATGATCTTCCTGCCCGAGATTGCGTCCATGTCATAAGCATGCAAGGGTTGACCGGTCTCGTGCTGAATGTAATTAGTTATGTCTACAATATTATTGATCGGTCTCACACCAATCGATCGCAGCCGTTCCTGCAGCCACTTGGGCGATGGAGCGATGTTGAGTTTGGCAATACTGACGCCGCTGAAGCGGGGGCAGGCTTTATCGTTCTCGACTTTTACGTCGATTGTGAGAGAGGTATTATCGGATTTGAAACCATTCGCATTTGGCAATTTGGGCCTTTGATCTTTCTTATCGTGGTAGGAGAGGTAAGCACACACATCGCGAGCCACACCCCAATGACTCATGGCATCCATTCGGTTTGGCGTCAGGCCAATTTCGTATACCCAATCAGCATATGGTTTGAAGTGATCAGCTGCAGGTGTGCCGATTTTTGCTGACGACGGTAGCACGATGATGCCTGCGTGGGAAGTGCCGATGCCTATCTCGTCCTCGGCGCAAATCATACCGTGACTCTCAATGCTACGGATCTTGGCAACCTTCATTGTAAGAGGTTCACCATTGAGGGGATGGATGGTGCTCCCGACGGGTGCAACTATCACCTTCTGTCCGGCAGCAACGTTTGGCGCGCCACAAACGATGGAAAGTGGTTCACCATTTCCAATGTCAACCGTGGTGAGTGTGAGCTTGTCGGCATTAGGATGTTTCTCCGTTGTAAGGACTTCGCCAATCACGAGGCCCTGCAGACTTCCGATGATCTCTTCGTACTTGCTAAGACTTTCGACTTCGAGCCCGATGGATGTAAGAATTCGGCTTAATCTTTCCGGATCGACCGGCAGTGGGAGATATTCGCTCAGCCATTTGTAAGAGATCGTCATGTAGCGAAGATAGGAAGTTAGGCGATAGCCCACCAATAGGCAATAGGCAATAAGCAATAAGCAAATTCGAACTGAACTTGCCTATTGTTTATTGCCGATTGCTTATTGGGTCATGCGCGCAGCTCGACCTTAAATGCTAGACTGAAATACGTGTAATAATGTCCTCTCTCATTTCGAGAATCTCCGCTCCACTCGTGGCCAAATGTAAAAGGTTGTTTGGTTCCCTTTGCTGCTTCACCTAGTCCCACCATCGCTTCCTTTGTATGAACACGGAAGCCGTAGGTGGTACCTTCCCTCAGTTGTACCGCTGGTAGGGTAAAACGAATCCATTTTGCTTGATCTTCTTTGTTGATCACTACAGTCGCATTCCCAATGGCTGCTTCCCACGCTTTGTTACGTGCGTCAAACTCATGAAGAGTAAGTACGATTTCTCCAGCGCATTGCACGGCCGTCGAATAGAGTTGAATGTTGTCTAACTGCCCATCGGATGGGCATGTAAAAGTTTGGCCGGCGAAGTGATCGGTAGGATCGGTCTTTAAATGACCAACCCAAAGGGTGGTGTTGTTCTCGGCCTGGGTCAGCACGGGCCTGGCACCAGGATTTGACTTGGTCGAGTGGCTGCTTTTTTTCGTTGTCTCCATGATCAAAGATTTTAAATGTTAAATCACCGCAGCAGCTATTGGTACAGGTAAGAAAAGAACTCTATTATTATTAACTTCTATTCTATCTATTTATTGTGCTAGAAGTATGCCAGTATGGACTGTCGAATTTGGCAGATGCTAATAGATTGTTTGATAAACGAGTAGGAGATATTTATTTTTCCACCTGTGTGTTGATCTTTATCCCCGGCATATAGCTTTTTTTGGGTAAATTGTTTAGTGATGCTGGGAATAAATTTTTCTTGTTGTTTTTGTGGATAACCGGTCGGCTAGCTGGTGAAAAAAGGTGTAGAAAGAAAAATTTTTTTGCTACCCTATTTGCAATTTATTTCGCTGTTCTGACTGACGGGAACATTCGCCTAACAAAGAAGTAACAATTTCTTAAAACAAGACGGAATCCGGGTCTGCCTGCGGGCCGGCCAACCTCCCAGGTCATTGGTGAATAACTGATGGTTTAACCCTTTATCGCTATTAACGAACGATGGACTTGACTAATGTAAACAAAGACAGGAAACAGAAAAGGAGATCTTCACTTGACCTGGGTACGATGGTATATGGCAAGGTTCCACCACAGGCAAAAGACCTGGAAGAAGCGGTACTGGGAGCTATCATGCTCGAAAAAAATGCATTCGATGCCGTAATCGAAATTCTAAAGCCCGAATGTTTTTATGTAGAAGCTCACCAACGTATTTTCAAATCAATGCAGGGCCTGGCCAACAAGAGCCAGCCAATTGACATACTAACCGTAGCCGAGGAATTGCGCACCCGCGAAGAACTTGAAATGGTTGGCGGTCCTTATTACGTCACCAAGCTTACAAATGCGGTTGTCTCCTCCGCACACATCGAGGCGCATGCTCGTATTATTCTCCAGAAATTCATCCAGCGGGAACTCATCCGCATCAGTGGCGAGATCATCGGTGATGCTTACGAGGATTCTACCGATGTATTCGATCTACTCGATGATGCTGAAACAAAATTGTTCGAAATCACCAATAATCACCTTCGCAAGAATTTCGACACAATCGATTCTGTCCTGGTGAAAACCATCCAGCGAATCGAAGACCTGCGTCATAAGAACGAAGATGTAACCGGCGTTCCAAGTGGATACGCTGCTCTCGATAGGGTGACTTATGGTTGGCAGAACACCGACTTGATCATTCTTGCCGCCCGTCCAGCGGTTGGTAAGACTGCATTCGCCCTAAACCTGGCGCGCAATGCAGTGATGCATCCCAGTAAGCCAACGCCGGTAGCTTTGTTTTCGCTTGAAATGAGTGCTGGCCAGCTGGTACAGCGTATCCTTGCGGCGGAAAGCGAAATCTGGCTGGAAAAGATTGCACGAGGTAAGCTTGAAGAGCATGAGATGAAACAACTTTATGCACGAGGGATACAGCGTCTCGCGCAGGCTCCGCTATACATTGACGATACGCCTGCCCTCAACATCTTCGAGCTTAGGGCCAAGTGCAGGCGATTGAAGAATAAGCATAACATCGGAATGATCATCATCGATTACCTGCAGCTCATGAGCGGTACCGGTGAGAACAGGACCGCTAACAGGGAACAGGAAATCAGTAATATCTCACGTAACCTGAAAGCCCTCGCGAAGGAATTGAGCATTCCCATCATTGCCCTCTCGCAGTTGAGTCGTGCGGTTGAACAGCGTGGAGCTAAGGAAGGAAGCCGCATTCCCCAATTGAGTGACCTCCGTGAATCGGGAGCGATAGAACAAGATGCCGATATGGTCATGTTCCTGTATCGTCCCGAGTATTATGACGTGACCACTAATGCCGATGGCGAGAATACAAAGGGTCTCACGGAAGTGAAGATCGCGAAACACCGTAATGGATCACTCGAGACTGTGAAGCTGAAGGCGCTGCTTCACATCCAGAAGTTTGTAAACTGGGATGATGATCCATATAGCAGCATCGGCCTTCCTGCTGGTGGATGGCGTCCTGTGGAAGATAGCGGTGGCGGCGGTGAAAAATTATATATACAGACTGGAAGCAGGATGAACGATATTGAAGACAGTGCTGATGATCCGTTCTAAGACGTTTAACGTTCTTCAATTCGAAAGTCTCTATTAATCTTCGACAAAGATTTGTTATTTAGACCAAATGTATGATCAACGTACAGAACGTTAAACGTTAAACCCTTAAACGTTAAACGCAAAAAGCCCGTCTCTTAACCTTAGATCGAATAATTAAGCCTCCATGTTCACACGGGGGCTTTTTTTATTTCTTAATTTCATGAACTATCTCTCAAAATGAGTTTGCCATTTTTCTATACTGATCAGTATGACTCCGCTCAACGTGAACTCACTTTGGACGAAGACGCCTCCCGACACTTGGTGCAGGTGTTAAGAATGAAGGAAGGAGAGCAGTTACATCTTACCGATGGAAAAGGGACGCTGTTGACCACGTCGATCACAGATGGTCATAAGAAACATTGTACAGTTCGAATCGACGCCACTCAAGGTCAGCCTCGACGCGCGCAACAGGCGATCATCGGCATTTCCTTACTTAAGAATGCAAGTCGATTCGAATGGTTTCTCGAGAAAGCCACCGAACTCGGCGTTAGTGAGATCATCCCATTGATATGCGATCGCACGGAGAAGCAGAAGTTCCGCCGCGATCGCCTGCACATGATCCTTGTTAGCGCAATGCTCCAAAGCCAGCAGACATGGTTGCCTACTTTACATGAACCTATCGCCTATGATCTGCTGTTTCGTATGGAAGAGACTGCGGCAGCCGAACAGAAGTACATCGCTCATTGCCTGGATGCAGAAAAGAGTTCGCTCGCACGAGAAGCTTTAAAGGATTCCATCGTCCCTGCGCAACGCAAAATGATTCTTATAGGGCCCGAAGGTGACTTCTCCATCAGGGAGATAGAACTTGCAATGGCAAATCACTTCGTTCCCGTCACACTTGGAGTTACCAGGCTAAGGACTGAAACAGCAGGCATGGTAGCAGCGACTGTGCTCACAATAGATTAGGTTAGAATGCCCAGTTCCCGGGTGACATTCATTAATGTCTGCGTATTATGTACATTGAATTTCTGAAGCATATTCTTGCGGTGCGTATCCACGGTGTAATTGCTGAGGAAGAGGCGACCTGCTATCTCATTGCTCGTGAGTCCCTGGGAAAGTAACAGCAATACTTCTTTTTCTCTACGGGTGAGAGCCGGAATATTATCATGCGGGAGTTCATAGGCCTGTAGCTGCTGCACAATCTTTTCGTTGGCGGCCTTACTAAGGTAAATGATGCCATCTAACGCCTGGTTAATGGCTTCGACCAGTTCCTCCTTCTCCATATTCTTTAAAAGATATCCATTCGCGCCTTTCTTTATCAGCTGGGTGATGATTCCGGCTTCATTCACGTAAGTGAGTCCGAGGATCTTTACCGTCTTATTCTTTTCCCTGATCATCTCGCAGAGTTTGAGTCCATCGATGTCGGGGAGGTTGATGTCAAGAAGAATCAGGTCTACTGCTGGCAAGATCTCCAGGAAACTCATCGCTTCCTTAGCGCAGCGGGCTGCAGCGACAATCTCCAGATAATTCACATCCTGGAGCATCGTCTTGATGCCATCGATCACCAGCGGGTGATCATCAATGATTAGAATTCTTACCATAGTTGGTTTCTATCATAAATTTATATCATTGGCCGCATAGTAAGGAATCGGAATCGATTTAGTTTTCATTGAGTAGGAGGTCGATCATTACTGTGGTTCCAATGTCCTTCCTGGAATCGATAGTAAGCTTTCCGTTTAAGTAGTTTACCCGACTCTTCACCGTATCCATGCCCATGCTCCTTTTCTCCTCGGCTTCCCGGGTGTCGAACCCGCGACCATTATCTTCAATCGTCAGGCTGAGACGGTTCCCTTCACGGTTGATCTGAATGATAGCCTCGGTGGCATGTGCGTGCTTGATGATGTTGTTGACGAGTTCCTGTATGATCCGGTAGAGCATTATCTCAGTAGCATTGCCTAGCCGCTTCTCCATTCCAAATGTCTGCAGGGTCACCTTGAGAAGTTTTCCTGAGCTGATATTATTCGCGAAGTCCCGCAATGCATCAACGAGTCCCACCTTCATCAATACCTCGGGCATCATGTTGTGCGCAACCTTACGGAGTTCGTCAGAGGCATTGTTGATCAGGTCAAGCGTCTTCCTGTACATTGGATTCTCTTTTATCCCCGGGGTATCCTGTGGTAGCGTGCTATAGTGCATCTTTACCGTCGAGAATATCCCGCCAAGTCCATCATGAAGGTCCCTGGCAATCCGCGTCCTCTCCGTTTCCTGGCCATTGATCATCGATTGTAGCGAGGATATCTGTTGTTCCTTTTCTATCGTCTTGATGCGTTCCTTTAACAAGGCGGCTTGTTGTTCGGAGAGCTTCTGCCGATTGCGATAGTTACGTTTAAGCAGGTAGAGAACGGCGATCAAAGCGGCTACGAGACCAATGCCGATTCCCAGGTAAGTATTTCGTTTCTTTATTTGAAAGTCTTTCTCCTGTTCAACCTTTTGTAATCGAAGAATTTCATTCTCTTTCTTATTGGATTCGTACTGCGCTTCCAATTGCGACGTGTAGGTCCTCGTTTCACTGTTGAGCAGGCTATCTTTCATGCGGGCATGCACGAGGAGATTGCTGTAGGCGGAAGGATAGTCATGAAGTGAATCGTAAAGAGAGCTCAACGAAAGTGCAATGTTCGATTCCGCCCGCCGGTTCTCATATCTCCTCGCGAGATCCATTCCCAACGTTAGGTTTTTTCGCGAGTTACTGAAGTCGCCCATCCTATAATAGGCTTGTCCGGCCGAATTGTAATGATTAGCCAGTTGGTATTTGTTGTTCAACTTATCCGCATTCTCCAGGGCCATATTGAAATAGGTTATCGCTCGTGGGAATGCCTCCCGTTTATAAAAATAGGTGCCTATCGTACTGAATATCTCAGGTGCAAGGTTATGATCGCGCGTGGTATTGCCAATTTCTGTCAACCGATCGATATAGTTTGCCGCCTCGTCCAGTTTGTCGCTATAGAGCAGGTTGTTGACGAGTCCCTGCATCGTATAGCCGATTTGCAACGAATCCTTTCGTTCTTCAGCAAGGACGAGTACTTTTTTCCCAAGCACAGCTGCGCGTTCGTGATTATTGATCTGTCCCAGCACCGAGATCAGGTTTTGGTAAGAAACTAGCGAGTTTGTCGTGTCTTTCAGTGCATCGAATTCTTCCGCCGCCTTCGAATAGAAACTTGCCGATAGCCAGTAGTTGCCAGTCATATAGTGACGGCTTCCCCTGCCGTTGGAAATCTTCGCCAGACCCCGTTGATCTCCTATTTGCCTGAATCTTTGTTCTGAAATGGAAAGAAAGGAGTCGCTTAAATTATAGTCGCCGAGATCCATATACGTTAGCGCCGTCAGGTAGGCTGTGCGGGCGATCCCCCTCGGAAAATTTAGTTTGTTACTCAGGGCGTATCCCTGCCGGGCATAGTCCATTGCCTTGTTCTGGTCGGTATAGCCGATCTCGTTGCCAAGAGTCATCAGGAGGTTTACCTTGTTCGTATCCTCCTTAGCTGTGGCAAGCGTGCGTGCCAGGCTGTCGATTTCCAGGTTAGACATCTGGCCGGTTACGTCAGGACATATAATAGTAATAGCGAGAAGAAACGGTAAACAAAAACGAAGCGCTTTTATTTGTCGGAGCATAACCTTGATTTCAGTATGAATAAAAGGATGGTAAGGAAAGTTAGGAAAGTAATTTTTCACCGCTCTACCTGATTTTAGGTATTTGGTATAAGGGTAATTCACCATTCCCCGGTATTGACCTGGCTTGCATGCGCAGGTAGATTTGTTGCCTGATCTTTTTTCAACAAATCAAACTACTGAACGATGAGACACGCTGCAACAATCCTGGTAGGTCTTATACTTTTCGCCTTCACAACGGCGATGGCACAGGAAGATGAAAGCAAAGCGGGCCGGCTTTCTCCAAAGGAGCTTACCATCCCTCCATCCCCCGTTTTTGATATGATGGGCGTGACCTCGTCCCAGATCAACCGGACTTCAGACATAAAAGATTTCAAGGTTGACTGGTCCTTTAAGTCATGGCGGCTAAATCCCAACCTGGCCATCCAGTCGCAACCGATCTGGGAACTGCTATACAACAGGAAAGAACTCAGCAAATACCAGAAGGCTTCGGGGTTCATGCGCCGCCTGGCCTCTTTCGATGTATCCATAGGTTCGGTGCAGGACGAGAATAACGACCGGCGCATTGGATTCGCGGGCAAACTTAATCTCTTCAAACAGAGGGATCCCTTGTTGGCGCGCGACCTGTATGCAGGGATAAGTGAAAAATTCAAGAAAGAGAAAGAAGAAATCGAAGCGCAGTTGAAAGAATTGAGGGTAAAACTCGACACTACTTCCGATATACTGGCCAAGCCTTCACTGCGTGCCCAGATCAGGGCGACCGAAGAGCAACTTTTCTCCATCAATTCAAGACGCAACGAGGAAATCAACGGTCGAGCTAAAATATTTGTAGGTGAACATTGGAATGCTTCATCGCTTGATGTGGCGTTTGGAAAAGTATACACCTACCAGACGGATAGCGCCGGAAGCCTCAAGAGTCTTAGACTTAATCGCAACACGGGTTGGTCGGGATGGCTGAATGGTAATCTAGGGATTGGAAAGAAATTTTTACTCACTGGCCTTTTCCGTGCGAGCTGGTACGAGGAAGAACTCGACTTCCTGGTTCGTAACAATATAACCGGGGAAGAAATTTCGCAGAAGGCGGTTGCAGACAATACCCTTTGGACAATGGGCATGAACCTTAGGTACGGAAGTTCGATATATACCTTCTTCTTCGAATTCCTTTATGAGAAGAAGGGGCTTAAAACGCCACTCGAGGCATTGGGAGAGACATTCAAGGCGCCCGGTGATTTCCAGGTGGTGGGTTCAACTGTGAAATGGGACGTGGTACATCCTAATACGCTCAGCTTCGGCGGTGACTGGCGACTCAGCAGAAGCGTGATACTCAACTACGGAATGCGATGCGTATTCGATGGGGCCTGGAAATTCAGGACGTTTACCCCGATAGCCACGATAAGCTGTATGATGCGCTAAGCATGGCAGCTAAAAGTATCTCAAAATTTTTCTATTAAATCATAACCAATCATGAAACAGTTTAAGTTTTTCATTCCCGTATGCATTTCCCTGGTCTTTTGCCTCCAGGTAAAAGCGCAACCCGCAGCCGAGATCGGTTGCATGAGTAATTTCGATTACGATAATTCCGGAAACAGCAAGGTAAATGCCTACCTGCTCATGTTGCTGAATCATTTCGTTTATCCTCATTTCACCATCAACAAGCCGGAAGAGGATCCAGCTGTGACTGAATTGCATTTCAACCCACAAAAATTCAAAGAAGCATATGAAAACAAGGTGGGCCATTATTTTTTCGAAGCTACTACGATATCCAGGATATCGTCGCCGACTATAATCGGCGATAACTCAACCAAGAGTTTGTCTGCGACGAAAAAAGCGGTATTCGATTTCGTGAGCATGAGTAATGGTATCGGTATTGATCCAGAGGCGATGGTGATCTCGACCGACAGATACGTCATCGTTGTATTTCGCGGTACGGACAGGGTCGCCAACCAGGTGCCGCTAATTGGGAAGACGATTTACGATTGGGGTGAGTGGATCCAAACGGATGCCTTTGCCACTAAAGTATCGCCACCATCTTCTTTTGGATTCACTCGAGGTAAGGTGCATAGTGGCTTTAATAATGCCGTACTATTTAACAAGCCCGGCGAGAAGTCATTCCTGGATTCATTGGTCAGCGTACTGACTCGTCGCGGCGTCGGAAATAAGAGATTGTGGATCACGGGACATAGCCTGGGCTCAGCAACGGCCATTCTTGCCGCTTCGTACATGAAGAAGGCAAAGAACATCAATCCGTTTTGTATATATGCATACGCCAGTCCGCATCCGGGGGATGCAGACTTCACTGGCCAGATCAACACGCTTTTTCCAAATACAACGCTTCAACGATTCGACTTCATCGATGATCCCATCACACTATTGCCTGGATATTTCCTTGGATTTCAACGCGCTGGGGCGAGGAACCGGTACTCCAAGGAATCCGGCAGCAGTAACTATTTTTTCAATTCGAGTGAAAATGCAGGAGATAAGGTCAATGCCTTCTTCTGTCTCCATCATACAAACTGGTATGCGCGTGCGGCCTTCTTTGAACTGATCGATCATCATCCGGAGATGGCGTCCAAACTGCCTGCCGCTCCACCGAAGCCCACATCCTTCTGTTCTTTCATCGATGACCAAATCGTTGGAGGAACCGAAAGTTTCGGCGCGGCACTGGTTGGCGGGCACGAGGATATAGAAGAAGGCACCTACTACCTCATGAATGGTAAGAGCCTTAAGTTTCTTGAAGTTCCAGGGAGCGTTACCGACCAGAATGGATCGCGAGTGGAATTAGGTAACCTGCCTAGTGGGAAAACGAATGCGCAGTGGAAGGTGAGGAAAGTGGTAAACGGTGTAGTGGGAGGATATACTATTCAATTGGTAAAAGACTCAAAATATCTGGATGCGGATCTTCAGAATGTAAACAACAACGGATGTAAGGTGCAACTATGGGAGAGGAGTTTCTTACCGGACAAGCGTAACCAGGAATGGTATATACAGCGACTCAACAGTGGCCGATTCAGGGTGAAGAACGTGATGAACAGCAATAAACTTTTGCACATCAGTTCGAGTTCTGCCGATAACAACGGTGCGGACATTACACTTAACGAGAGCCTGAGCCAGAAGAACCAGGAGTGGTTTTTTGTCAAAATCCAATGATTAGGAAGAGTTTAAGGGTGTAAAAGTTTAAAGGTTTAAGGGTTGGTAACCGAAAATAGTGACAGTCCGATCGCATGGAACTCTTAAACTCTTAAACCCTTAAACTCTCCACCACACCAGGTGCCTATGAAAATTAACAGCGTCATTAATCATCATTCACCAATAAAACCTTCAATCATGAAAAAGATAATTTTCTTTTTTATTTCGGGTTTGCTCGTGTATTCTTCGTACGGGCAAACGCCAACTTTCACGGCGAGGACAACAGCGGTTAAAATCACCAACCTCGCAGCGATCAACTACAGCACGTTGAAGTTGTCTGACATCTCAACGCTTTACAAGGATGAGCCTTTCAAGAACAGGTTCGCCATGTTGGGGAAGCTCAAGTCGAGGTACAAATTAATTCCGTTAACATCCACTAGCGCGAAGCAGGGAGTTGCTCCCAATGGCTTGCGGTATTATATCGCCAAAGACAACCTTCAACTGCCCGCGAATACAACGGGCACAACGACTACGTATGGTCAGGATCAGTCGAAGAACGCGTTGATTTGCAAGTCTACGCCGATCCAGATAGCAAAGCAATTTGCTGGTCCGCTGTTCATGGGCATGCTGGTCAGTACTAATGATACAAAGGTGTATCCTGGTGCGTTGTTCCGCGACGACGATGTTGTAAAAGGAATATTTACGCCTATCAATCTTCCCAGGACAAATGGTAGCATCGTCATCAACGTGCTCAATACTACTGGCAACGTGTCTCAGCCGGTGAGCAACTTCAACGATAAGACCGTCGTCTTCAACGCTATCAACGACCTGCGGACTACTAACGCCAACGCTGCGGCCCTGGCAGTCCATGATGCCGAAACTTTTGAGGTTAAGTCGGCAGATGAATTCGCCTTTAATATGGAGACAAGTGCCAATGCGGATCTTACTGAACTGGTTGGGGTGCCTCTTAATGTCGGGCAAACCATCGGCGGCGGTGTAAGCATGAGTACGGAATTCAATATGGCAGTGGCCACGATCCGGAATGTGAACTATATTATTTCAATGGGTGGGGAAGGTCCACAATCTACTATCTCTGGAGCTATACCGGTCAATACGGTCTGCGTTACTGACGTAGCATATGGAAGCGTCGCCTACCTGATGGTGTTCAATGCAAAGACCAGGGCCGAGGCAACAGTCGTAGCCAATACGCTAGTAGATGTAGCCGAGGTGGTAGGTGCAGAGAGAAATCTTTCGGCAGAGGCGAAGCGCCTGCTTGAAGGCGGATTCGTAAAGATCAAAATTGTAGGTGGTGTGAATGCTACAAGCACTGCTACAATTACAAGCATTGCCAAGCTAAGGGAAGAAATGGCGAAGATGCAATCGACTGTAGGTGGTATTAATGCAATGCCGTTGTACTACAATCTATGTTATGCTTCCGATAATGCCTCGGTTAAGATAGGCGCCTTTACTGACTTCACTGACACACGCTGTTTCAAGGCCGACAAGCTCGATGTGACTGTGTTGTATGCGAAACCAACTGCGGTTGTCGACTTCGGGGACGAAGAACTTTATGGAACGATAAACGTGGATTCGAGAGGCGTTTCTACTACAAACACGCAGGATTTCTGGAAGAGGGGCAGTACTGCCTTTGTTGCAGGCAAGGCAAACCAGAACATCAGCATGGATAATCAAACGATCACCTTCAATCTTAATCCGGCATTGATCAACTTCGATGAGGAGATCATCACGATGGGCATCAATGTAAAGGATAAGATAATGGGTGGGCTCGATCCTGAATCTGTGGGAGCTAATGCGACTGACAGGGATCGTGGATTTGCACAATACAGTCCTACTTCATTCAACACCGCCCTCCGCGACATTCGCGATGCACCAAACCAAACGCTGGAAAAGACATTTAACGTGACTGAGAATGGCGCATCGATTCAGGTGAGGGTAAGGTATAAGTTGTATTTCTGATGAAGTTGATGAAGTTGATTAGGTTGATTAGGTTGATTAAGTTGATTGGGTTGATTGAGTTGTGACGACCTCGTCAACTTAAACAGCCCAATCAACTTAATCAACTTAATCAACTTATTCAACTACTTCGCCATATCAGACATATTGGGCTCCGACTTACTCAACACCGGCTCGTTCAATTCCACTACCCTAGTCTTTTTATTTATTCTTTTACGCATCACCATGTTGAGCATTTCCACACCAAATGAGAAGGCCATACCGAAGTAGATGTAATTTTTCAAACGGAGGTCATGAGCCTTTGTCGCATCCCAGCCTTCGATCACCAGGCTGAGCCCGATCATGACCAGAAAGCTAAGCGCAAGCATCTTCAACGTGGGATGTTTATGAATGAAGGAGGAGATTTTTGGGCTAAAGAGAAACATTACTGCCATTGCAATGACCACAGCGGCGATCATAATCTCCACATGCTTGGCGGTACCACCCGCCGTTATTACACTATCGAATGAGAAGACGGCATCGATGATCATGATTTGTACAATTGCCTTTCCAAGAGTGAGAGCTGTCCTATTTGCCGCGTTGGCATTCGGATCCTCGCCTTCGAGTTTGTGGTGTATTTCCCTTACCGATTTATAGATCAGGAATAGTCCCCCGACCAACATTACGATGCTTGCGAGATCGAAGCCTTTGCCGAACCATGATTCAGGGATAATGAACTTTCCTTTTTGCGAAAGGAGCCAACCTAGCGCCATCAGTAACAAACTTCTTGAGATTATACCGGTGATCATCCAGATCCTACGCGCCTTCTTCTGCTTGTCGGAGGGCAGGCGGTTGATGATGATACTTACGAAGATGACATTGTCGATACCGAGTACCACTTCCAGGATGACGAGAACAATAAAACTGACAATACTTTCACTCGTAAAAAGATGTTCCATTCTGTTAGATTATTTAGTGTCGATGCCTATGCTATTGCGCCTGAGCGAATTCATTATCTTTTTGACGATCGCCGGGCCTTCATAAATGAAGCCTGTCCAGACTTGTACCAGGGATGCGCCCGCATCCAATTTTTCCCTGGCATCCGCACCGGTGAAAATTCCCCCACTTGCTACGATCGTCACTTCACCATTCGTCTTTTGGGAAATATACCTTACAATTTCCGTGCTCTTATTTTTAAGGGGAAGACCGCTAAGGCCTCCACCTTCCTGGTTGCCTACCCCAACGCAATGCGCAAGACCATCCCGGCTGATGGTAGTATTTGTCGCTACGAGCCCATCAAGTTTGATCTCCTGGGCAAGATCTATCACGTCATCGATCTGCTCACGCCCGAGATCGGGTGCGATCTTCAGGAAGATAGGCTTGGGCGATGCCTTTCCATTATTGATCATCTGCAAGTGCAGCAGGATTTTTCGTAAAGATTCTTTTTCTTGTAATTCCCGAAGCCCTGGGGTATTCGGCGAACTCACATTGACAGTAAAATAATCTACATAGGGATGAAGTTCCCGGAAGCAGACATCATAGTCTTTCCACGCATCCTGGTTCGCAGTGATCTTGTTCTTACCTATGTTCCCTCCCACGATGAGTGGCCTTTGTTTGCCGTTCGCTGTCCGGGCGGCTTCTCGCCATTGCTTCAATCGGGCCGTGATTGCTTTCACACCGTCGTTATTGAAGCCCATGCGATTAATCAGGGCTTTATCCTTTGCAAGCCTGAACAACCTGGGCTTGGCGTTACCGAATTGCGGGAATGGGGTGACCGTCCCAATCTCGACACAGCCGAAACCCAGGGCTTCGAGTTCGGGTAAGTATTTTGCGTTCTTGTCGAAGCCGGCACCGAGACCTACGGGGTTTTTGAAATCCAGGCCTGCAACGTTAGTAGGCGAGTGCTCTCCAACGAGTGGCCGATAAAGCAAAGTAATCAGAGGTCGGAGCCCAATGCGCGTAAGCAGCCGTAGAAAATTCATGGAAAAATAGTGTACCCATTCGGCCGGAAAGAGGAAGAGAATATTGCGCAGTACCTTGTACATCATGGGTTGCGAAGATAAATGAACTTCGAGAGATGTATTTGGTTGTAATATGGAGGAAACTTAATTTTGGTATAGAAAGTTGCATAAACAACTAACGACTCTAGTTGAAAAGTTTTTAAGTTTAAGGGTTTAATAGTTGTCCTAAGACGAAGTTGCTAAATTGAAAAGGGCTACCCTCTAAAGAACTCTTAAACCATTAAACTCTTAAACCTTGAAACCCTTATATCCTTAAACCAATAGACCTTTAAAATCAATCAAAATGCAGGAAGCATATATCGTTGCCGGGTTTAGGTCGGCAGTTGGGAAGGCCAAGAGGGGTGGATTTCGTTTTTATCGCCCGGATGATCTGGCGGTGGATGTGATCCGTGGACTCATGGCTTCGGTTCCGGCCTTGGAGGCGAAAAGGATAGACGATGTGATCGTTGGCAATGCGGTGCCTGAAGCGGAGCAGGGTCTTCAGTTCGCGAGGATCATTTCTGCGCGCGCCTTGGGTTTCGACATACCTGGTGTAACGGTCAATCGCTATTGCGCGTCAGGATTGGAGACGATCGCGATGGCCTCCGCCAAGATTCGGAGTGGACAGGCTGATTGCATCATAGCGGGTGGTACGGAAAGCATGAGCCTGGTGCCCACTGCGGGATGGAAGACGGTGCCGGCCTACTCGATTGCCAAGGAAGATCCCGATTATTACCTGAGCATGGGTCTTACAGCGGAGGCCGTGGCGAAGGAGTATAATGTTAGTCGTACTGACCAGGACGAATTCTCTTATCATTCACACCAGAAAGCAATCAATGCGATAAAGAGCGGACATTTCAAAAGTGGTATACTACCCATTACTGTTGAAGAGGTGTATGTGGATGAGAAGGGTAAGAAACAAAAGAGAAACTATGTTGTAGATACGGATGAGGGACCGCGTGCGGATACATCGGTGGAGGTACTGTCTAAATTGAAGCCGGCATTTGCTGCGGGCGGGGTAGTGACGGCGGGAAATTCCTCACAGACATCTGACGGAGCAGCATTCGTGATAGTGATGGGAGAGAAGATGGTGAATGAACTCGGATTAAAACCGATAGGACGGCTTGTAGCGTGCGCGTCTGCAGGAGTACATCCTCGCATCATGGGAATTGGTCCGGTCGCGGCGATTCCTAAGGCGCTCAAGCAGATCAATATGAATCTTGCCGATATCGACCTGGTTGAATTAAACGAAGCGTTTGCATCACAAGCATTGGCTGTTATCAGGGAGGCGGGACTCGATCCAGCAAAGGTCAATATAAATGGCGGCGCCATTGCATTGGGTCATCCTCTTGGATGCACGGGCTGCAAACTGACGATACAGATATTGAATGATATGAAGAGGCTGAATAAGAAATATGGGATGGTTACGGCTTGTGTGGGAGGGGGGCAAGGGATTGCAGGGATCATCGAAAATATAGGTTAGAGGAGACTTGGTGTCGTTTAACGTTTAAGGGTTTAACGTTTAACGTTCTGATTTCAGAATATGCATTTATGTTTTGAATAAACATTTGCAACATCCTCTAGGGGATTAAACGTCGAACCAATAAGATTGTTCCTTTGATCGGAGGGCCATTCACCACTCACTATTCACTATTGACTACTCACTATGTCCCCGTTCTCCGTATCTATCATCAATATCCCTTCATTATTCGCGTCGAGTTGGCCAATCAATTCGCCTTTACGATTCCAGATGGAACTTCTTCCTGCGCAATCATATCCACCCGATGTTCCGATACAATTGGATAGCAACACGATCATCGAGTGGCGACTAGCGATATCGGATAGGGTAGCCAGCGACTTTTCGATTCCCTTCACATCTTTTACTGCCGAGACAAGATACACGCCTGCACCGGCATCGACTGCATCCGCCTGGTGTTGCGGTATCGATAGTTCATAGCAAATTGCTAGAGCAGTTTTGGGTTGTGTTTCGAAGACTGCCGTTCCATTCTTCCCGCTCACGAAGAACGGCTCCTCGTCGCTATGTAAATATCTCTTGGAATAGACGAGGCGAGGTTTATTCGACTGAAAGATGATACTCGAAATGCAAATTCCTTCGCCTTGTCTTAAAGGCATGCCCACGCCGATGCTGATATTATTAGCGTCACTTAGATGTTGAAACTTTCCGAGTTGCTGGTCTTCAGGCTGTATAGCCAACGTCTTTGCAAGCTCAGGCTCATATCCCGTAACCGATAGTTCTGGAAAGAAGATACAATCGGCTCCCGCATCGACCGCCAATTCGATCAACGCAGAATGGGCAGCGATGTTTTTTTGTACATCTCCTTTTACAGGGCGGGTTTGGGCGACAGCTATTCGCATCGTTTAACGATTAACGTTTAAGGGTTTAACGTTCATAATTCGAGGCTACTTTACAGAATAGAAATATAATCTATAAGAACCATTAAACCCTTAAACTTTCTAAATGCCGGTCTTCGCGACTCTATAAAAACTTTTCGATTTAAAGAACGTTAAACGTTAAACGTTAAACGTTAAACCCTTAAACGTTAAACGTCTAAGCCTTCTGCCCATATATCACCAACGAACTACAATCAATATCCACCTTTCCATCCGGATACTTCTTATCTACCGTCTCAAACACCTCGGTTTTTATTTTTTGCCTGGTTTCTTCATCGGCTTTACTCATGGCTGCCACGATGGGTGCGCCGATTTCTGTCATCATTTTCCAATATGTGTCTGTAGTCCCGGCGCGCAGTTTGCCATTAATTTCCTTTTCAGAAGTGTTTTTAAATCCAGCCTTTGAGAACATGTCTTTTATAAATCCAGGCTGTGCGCAACGAAACATAGAAGGCGCACCCGGTGGGGGCGGTGGCAATTCCATATTCCTGTTGATGGTCCCCATGATGGCGGTTACCCAGAAGTTCTTCTCGGCAACGTTCCATACGGAGGTAGCTATCCTTCCTCCGGGCTTCAGGACCCGGAACATTTCGCTTGCGGCTAGTTCCATATCGGGAAAGAACATGAATCCAAAACGACAACTTATCGCATCGAAACTATTGTCCTCAAAAGGAAGATCCGATACGTCGCAAACCTTCGTCTCGATATTCATGATTCCTTTCGAGGCGGCCTTCGCTTCCGTTACGTCGAGCATGTCTTCTGAAAGATCGGTGATT